>SKZA01000085.1 GCA_007127595.1 Kiritimatiellia bacterium | reverse complement strand
CCTCGCCGACCACCTCGTCGTCTAGTATGCGCGGGTACAAGCCTGCCAACTCCCAGGTGGTGAAAAACGGGGTCCAGTCAATGTACTGTGCCAGAGTCTCAAGGGAATAATCGCGGAAGGCCTGAACGCCGAGCTGTTTAGGAACCGGCGGATGATACTGTGTCCAATCCGTGGGATGTTTATGTAAGCGGGCCTCTTCGATCGTGTACCAGTTTGTCTTCGCCTTTTTGCCCTTGTGCCGTCCGCGTATATCGTCGTATTCGGTTCGGACTTCATCAAGGTAACCGGCGCAGTCTTCCTTGTTCAACAAGCGGCTGACCACGCCCACCGCGCGCGAGGCGTCGGTGACGTGAATGACGCCGTGCTCATAGCCGGGCGCAATTTTCACGGCCGTGTGCACCTTGGAGGTCGTGGCCCCGCCGATAAGCAACGGGATGGTGAAACCTTCGCGCGTCATTTCCTTGGCTACATGCACCATCTCGTCAAGGGACGGGGTGATCAGGCCGCTCAAACCGATCACGTCGGCTTTCTCTTCAATGGCTTTCTCAAGAATCTTGGCGCACGGGACCATGACGCCCATGTCCACCACGTCGTAATTATTGCAACGGAGCACGACGGCTACGATGTTCTTGCCGATGTCGTGCACATCGCCTTTGACCGTGGCGATCACGACCTTGCCATTCGTGCCGGTGGACGCCGAGGCTCTCTTCTCCTCTTCAATGAACGGAATGAGATAAGCGACCGCTTTTTTCATGACCCGGGCGCTCTTGACCACCTGCGGCAGAAACATCTTGCCCGCGCCGAACAGGTCGCCGACGATCTTCATGCCGTCCATCAGCGGTCCTTCGATTACCTGAATGGGGCGATCGAATTGCTGTCGCGCTTCTTCCGTATCCGCTTCGACATAGTCTGCAATGCCGTGTACGAGCGCATGCGCGAGACGCTCTTTAACGCCTTCTTCGCGCCAGCGCGTGTCCTGTGTCTGTTTCCGCTTCTGGCCGGAATACTTGTCGGCGATTTCCATGAGCCGTTCCGTGGCATCTTCGCGTCGATTCAGAACGACGTCTTCGACTCGCTCCCGTAATTCCTCGGGAAGATCCTCGTACACGGCCAACTGGCCCGCATTAACGATCCCCATGGAGAGGCCCGACTTGATGGCGTGATAGAGAAAGACCGAGTGAATGGCTTCACGTACGGGATTGTTACCGCGGAACGAAAACGAAACGTTGCTCACCCCGCCACTCACGTTCACGTGCGGACACTGCTCGCGGATGGCTGTACAGGCCTCAATGAAATCGACGGCGTAGTTGTTGTGTTCCTCGATGCCGGTAGCGATGGCAAAGATGTTGGGATCAAAAATGATATCCTCGGGCGGAAACCCAACCTGCTCCGTGAGGATGCGGTACGCGCGCTCACAGATTTCAATCTTTCGGGCTTTGGTATCGGCCTGGCCCTTTTCATCGAAGGCCATGACGATTACCGCCGCGCCATATTTCCGTACCAGGCGCGCCTCGCGTATGAATGCCTCTTCGCCTTCTTTCAGGCTGATGGAATTGACGATGGGTTTCCCCTGAACGCATTTCAGGCCCGCCTCGATGACTTCCCACTTGGAGGAATCGATCATGATCGGCACGCGGGAGATGTCGGGCTCGGAGGCGACCAGGTTCAGGAAGGTGACCATGACCTCTTTCGAGTCGAGCAGACCCTCATCCATGTTGATGTCGATGATCTGCGCCCCGTTTTCTACCTGCTCGCGCGCGACATCGAGCGCCGTTTCATAATCTTCGGCTTTAATCAGTTTGGCGAACTTGATCGATCCAGTGACGTTGGTTCGCTCGCCCACATTCACGAAATTGGTGTCCGGGCGCACCGTAAACGGTTCCAATCCGCTTAGTCGCAGCCAGGGCTTCAGTTCGGGTGGCACACGCGGTTTCTTGGCGGCCATGGCGGATGTGATGGCTTTAATGTGGGGCGGGGTGGATCCACAGCAGCCGCCGACGATATTCAGGAATCCGGCGTCAGCGAACTCCGCCAGTACCTCCGCCATTTCTTCCGGTGTGTCGTCGTATTCGCCGAATTCGTTGGGCAGGCCGGCGTTCGGATGTACACTCACGAAACAATCGGCGACACCGGACAGTTCCTCCACATACGGTCGAAGCTGTTTTGCGCCCAGCGCACAATTGAGTCCGATGGCTAACGGGTTTACGTGCGACACGGAATTCCAGAAGGCTTCCGGCGTCTGACCGGACAGGGTGCGTCCGCTCGCATCCGTGATCGTCCCGCTGATCATGATCGGAACGTTCAGTTTGTTCGTCTCCAGATAGGTCTGGATAGCGAACAGGGCCGCTTTGCAGTTCAGGGTGTCGAAGACCGTTTCGACCATCAAGATGTCCGCGCCGCCGTCGAGCAGACCGCGTGTGGCTTCGGTGTAGGCTTCGACCAGTTCGTCGAAGGAAACATTGCGGAAACCCGGATTATTCACATCCGGAGAGATGGATGCCGTCCGGTTCGTCGGTCCCAGCACCCCGGCCACAAAGCGCTGCTTATCCGGCTCTTTCGCGGTAACTTCGTCGGCGGCCGCCCTCGCCAGCCGGGCGGCCTCGACGTTGAGTTCATATACCAGAGACTCCATTTTGTAGTCCGCCATGGCGATGGAGGTGGCGTTGAACGTGTTGGTTTCGACGATATCCGCCCCGGCATTGAAATAGGCGAGGTGGATCGCCTTGATAAT
>SKZA01000298.1 GCA_007127595.1 Kiritimatiellia bacterium | reverse complement strand
GCTGTAAATGAAGAAGATGCCGATGACAACCAGCGTCAGCACAGTCATGTGCAGGATCCAGTCGGACCGAACCAACTGTCGTTTTGCCAGCTCAAAGTTCATTCCAGCTCCATCAGACTACGGATGATTTGCCGCACCTTTGGCGCGGCCGTCTGCCCCCCCGAAATGCCTTCATCGGTCATCAAGACAATGGCGTAGCGCGGGTCGTCATAGGGCGCGAAGGCAATCATCCATGCATGTTTACGCCCCTCCTCCTTCGGGCCGAACTCCGCCGTACCGGTCTTGCCCGCAAAGGCAATCCCCGGAATGGCCGTGTGCCGGGCGGTTCCATGCGACGCCATGATGACATCGCGCATGCCGCCCCGCACCGTTTCCAACGTTTCCGCCGACCAACCCAGCTCTCGGGGCGATTCAAAGGGCTCGGGCATAAACGCACCCGAACCGAATGCGCGCGTGCCGCTGACGATTCGCGGCTGATATACCCGGCCTCCATTTGCCAAGGCCGCAGCGTACACGGCCATTTGCAGCGGGGTGACCGTGATGGGTCCCTGACCGATGGATACGTTTACCGTATCCCCGTCGCGCCAGGCGTCGTTGAATACGCGTCGTTTCCATGCGTCGTTGGGCAGATTCCCTGCGATTTCGTGGTCCAGCGCAATGCCGGTACGTTGGCCCAAGCCCAGGGCGGTCGCCATGTGATAGACGGCGTCGTGGCCGATCTGTAGCGAGAGGCGGAAGTAATACACGTTACAAGAGCGTTCCAGCGATTGGCGCATGTTAATCGTTCCGTGTCCATGCCGTGCCCAACAATGAAACCGCGCGCGACCCAACTCGAAATGTCCCGGGCAATTGTACGTCTGATGCGGCGTGACCAGACGATTCTCCAAGGCGGCAATCGCAACGACCGGCTTGAAAATACTCCCGGGTGCAAACCCGCCGGCCGTGACTCGATTCAGCAACGGTTTCCGCTCATCCGCCAGTAGCGCGTTCCAAAGGCTGCGCGAGATCGCCGGGATGAAATCATTCGGGTCATAGGCCGGAACGCTGACCATGGCCAGCACGTTGCCATTACGCGGATCGATGACGACCGCCGATCCGGGCGTATCGCCAAGCGCGGCCTCGGCGGCGGCTTGCACGCGGGTATCAAGCGTGAGTTGAATATCGCGACCGGCGCCCGGCTCGCGCACGGCGATATCTTCGTGGCGATAACCGATGGCATCCACGCGAACGAGGCGTGCGCCGGCTTCGGCGCGCATCAGCGGATCGAAGCGGCGTTCGATGCCGGATCGGCCTTCCATTTCCGGCAGGTAATAGTGGAACGGCTCGGCCTCGTCCGGGATTAGGTCGGCACGGCCCACATAGCCGACCACATGCGCTGCCAGCGAGCCGTGCGGATAGACACGGACGGCTTCCGTATAGATATCTACGCCGGGCATGCCGGCCACACGCTCGGCCCAACGCGCGAGGGTTCGTTCATCGATATCGCGCCACGCGATCAGCGGCATGGGCAGACGCCGTCGTATATGCATGCGGATATCGTCCCGGCTCAATTGACGTTCCACACCGAGATCGAGCGCCAAGGTGTCCAGCATGTGTTCGATATGGTCGATGGTGCGGGTCCATGTACCGGGCTGGCGCACTTCCTCGAGATAGATGGCCACGCTATAGCCCGGCCGGTTATCCGCCAGCACATGGCCTGCGGCGTCATAGATGCGCCCCCGCATGCCGGGGATGCGCACGCGCCGCATGCTTTGGCGCAGTTCGTCCCGTTCATACTGGTCCGCGCGCGCGACCTGAATGCGCCAGAGCATCACCGAGAGGAAGCCGAACGCCGCCAGCATGACGACGAGCAGCACGCGGATGCGTATCATTTCGCTTTCTATGGAAGTTCGTGCCATGAGGAATCCGACGATTCCACCAGGCCCATCAACCGATCCATACGCACGCAGCCATGAAAGATCAACGGCGTCGCCACGGCGCCCAGCAACGCGCCGCCGGCGGCTTTATGGAGTGCCTGTGCAACAGGCATCTGGATGAGTCCGGTGAAGGTGAGTAATACAAACAAGATCAGGGTCGATCCGGCGGCCATCAGGACGCCGAATATCATATGAGTCAACGTTTCATGCACAAAAACCAAATCCTTAAATCGCGCTATCATCAAGGCCATCAGGCAGAACGCAAACGACGAATAGCCGAAGGGGATCAACCCCAAACCGTCCTGCACTAAACCGGCCAGAATCGCGGCCCAGAGCATATCGCCACGCTGCCGCGCTAAGGCATAATATACCACAATGGCAGCCAAGGCGGGAACCTTGGCCTGACCCAGCGCGGGTGACGCCGGGATCACGGCCTGAATCACCGCGCCGCACATCAACAGAAAGAGCATGACCAACAGGTTCATGTGCCCTCCCCGCCCCTTTCCCGGCGGCGTATCAGCGTTTCCACGGGGTCCGGTGTTTCGGCGATCACGAAACAGTATGCCAAGCGCCCGATATCCGCCGTCGGGGCGATGTCCGCGTGCTGAAACAACCCGCTATCGTCCATGAACACCCGTTCCACGTAGCCGATAAGGATGCCCCGCGGAAAGGTTCCGCCCAATCCGGAGGTCAGCACTTCATCGCCCGGCCGGATTTCCGCGTCCTTGTTGATGAACTCCATGCGCAACAGCGGCATACCGCGCACGGACAGCCCACGGCCGGATGTAATCCCATGCGTGCGGGTCCGGGGCAAATACGCCGACACGCGACAGGACGGGTCGGAAATCAGCAGCACATCCGCCGTACCCGCGAATACGTTCATGGTACGGCCGACGAGACCGTCGGGCGTGACAACCGCCATATCCCGTTCAATGCCTTCCGCCAGCCCTTTTCCGATTCGCACAGTCTGCCACCAGCCGCTGATATCCCGGCCGATCACCTCGGCGGGAATCAGTTCACGTTCAGGCCGGCTCAAATAGCCCAACTGTACGCGCAGCTCGATGTTTTGTTGCTCCAGCGCTTCGAGGTAGCGCATCTCACTTCGCAAACGTGTTAATTCCGCGGCCATATGTTGATTCTCGAGGGCCATATCCCCAAGGCCGCGCACAGCGCTCAGCCATGCGCGCGCATTCTGGTTCACGCCGGCCACCAGCTCCTGAAGCGGCGCGAGAAATTCGCGGATGACGGATTTGCCCCGATTAGAGACGGATTCCGGGAGGTTCAGGGCGATGATCAGCGCCGTGCCTAGGATCAACCAAATTGAAATGCTACGTTGTCTCACCGCTCGTCTCGTGCGCCCTGCAAGGCGATTAACCAATACACCATACGGTGAAGAGCGGGGGTTGTCGATGCGCCTGCCAGCAGCGACGGCGCGAAGCGTGAAGCGAGCGGAGAATTACGAGGTCGTGTCGGAACCGGCCATTTTACGCAGGAAATTCAACTCGTGCAGCACGACGCCGGTCCCTTCGGCCACGGCGCTGAGGGGATCATCCGCCACATGAACGGGCAGCCCCGTTTGTTCGGCCACGAGTTTGTCCAATCCTCTCAGCAACGCGCCGCCGCCTGCGACGATCAGGCCGCGGTCCACCAAGTCGGCGGACAATTCGGGCGGACAACGTTCCAGTGTAATGCGCACGGCTTCCACAATCGTGGAAACCGGTTCCTGCAAGGCTTCGCGAATCTCCTCCGATGTGATGGTCAGCGTCTTGGGGAGACCGGCTACAAGGTCACGGCCCTTCACTTCCATCGCCGTCTCTTCACCCATCGGATAGGCGGAACCGATCGTCATCTTCACTTCTTCCGCCGTACGCTCACCAATCATCAAATTGTACACACGCTTCATGTGCTGAACGATGGCCTCGTCCATTTCATCGCCACCGACCCGCACGCTGCGACTGAACACAATGCCGGCCAGGGAAATCAACGCCACTTCCGTGGTGCCGCCCCCGATATCGACAATCATGTTCCCCGCCGGTTCCTGAACCGGCAACCCCACACCGATAGCCGCGGCCATCGGCTCTTCAATCAGATATACCTCCCTGGCGCCGGCATGAGTGGCGGAGTCCTTGACGGCGCGTTTTTCCACCTCCGTAATTCCGCTGGGCACCGCAATGATGACACGAGGTCTGACCATTGCCCGCCGGTTATGCACCTTGCGGATAAAATAGCGTAACATGGCTTCGGTAATCTCAAAATCGGCGATTACACCGGATTTGAGGGGGCGAATGGCAACAATGCTGCCCGGCGTCCGCCCCAACATGCGTTTGGCCTCTTCGCCTACCGCCAGCACGCGGTTCGTACCCGACTGGATGGCGACGACGGACGGTTCGCGCAGCACAATCCCTCGATCCCGGACATAAACGCGGCTATTCGCGGTACCCAGATCGATCCCGATATCATTTGAAAACATGCCCAGAATGCGGCCCAACATAGGAAAAATCCCCGAAAAAAATGTGAGATTAAAACTCGGCATACTCTGCTGCATATGCGGAGTTAAGGTCAAGAGCTAAAAAGAATGCTTACAGCATATGGATTTCGCTTATGCCGGATCCTTCGGCTTACCCTTGAGAAGCGAGTCTTATTCTACTTCTCGACGCCCGATTCAGTTTCGCTATAGTGGGCACATGCATGGGTTAAACGTCCTCATCACGAGGTACAGCCAGTTATTGGTATTGCGGACGCTCTACCACACCCAAACGCCTATGAGCGGTCGGGAAATCGAGCGACGCACCGGCCTGTCGAATCGCGCGACCATGCAGGCGCTGGAAGCGCTGGTGGATGTATTCGCCGTGGACTTCGAGGTAGCGGGCAACGCCCACCTCTACACGCTGAACCGCGACAACTATTTTGTCGCCAAAGGATTGAAGCCGGCTTTTGAGGCCGAAGACCTGTTCTGGACCGACTTCACCAAGACGGTGCGCAAGCATGTTCTTCCACGTCCCATCGCAGCGGTGGCCACCGGCCCGCTGGCCCGCGACGACAGCTCCCTCAATACGCGTATTGAATTAACCATGATCTTCTCCACGGGCCGCAACCGCATTCGCGCCTTCAACTGCATGGAAGCCCTCAGCGAAGCCGTCACACAACGTTACGCCGTGACCATTGACCCGATCCTGCTTGATGTAAACAATGTTGACGAGGCCACGAACGACGCCTTGTGGCGACGCGTGGAACGGGAAGGGATCCTGTTGTTCGGCACGTTGCCTTGAAAAATGGTTAATGGTTGAAGGTTAGTCCGCATTTCTCGCCGGTATACCGCACTGACTGGCGTAGATCTTCGCCCCCCCCGCCCTTGCGCCGTGGGGGCGGGAGTTTGGTTGGGCAGACAACGGAATGCCATCGTCGAGAGCCCAAGGGGAGCTAGGCGAGGAGTTTGCTCAGGCCTCGCTCAAGTCGGGCTCTTTCCCTTTACTTGCCCGCACCGGCTTTCAACGTTCGGCTCCCACGGCGCAAGGCCGTGGGGCACCCGGCGAGAAATGCGCGTTCATGGTTGATGACGGGAGGGGAATAAGGGTAAGAAGAAGCCCATCGTCGTCTAAAAACCATTAACCATTACTCATTCCTTATGAAGCTTGTTCTCGCCTCTTTTTCCCGCGCCCGCGCCGAACTGTTACGCGCGGCTGGATATGAATTCACCCAGCAGCCATCGGGCGTGCATGAACGACCCTACGAGACCGGTGAAGACCCGAACGCGTATGTCGAGTATCTGGCTGAACAAAAGGCCCTCGCCGTCGCACCCGAATTCGAAGACGCCGTCGTGATCGGGGCGGATACCGTGCTGTACCTGGACGGGAAGACCTATGGGAAACCCAAGGACCTGGACGACGCTGAACGCATGTTGAAGGAACTCCGCGGGCGCACCCACCTCTTGATAACCGGAGTCTGTGTGGTAGCGAACGGGGGGAAGAAGAAGCTAACAGCGCATGACACGGTTAATGTGACCATGCGCGAGTGGTCGGATGCGCACATCCGGAATCATGTGGCCATCGCCAAGCCCTTGGCCTACGCGGGCGCGTATGCCCTGCAACAGGAGGGATGTGTGATGGTCGAACGCCTGGAAGGCGATCCCAATACGGTCATCGGCTTGCCGATTGGCTTGGTGGAAGGGATGATTGAGCAGGCGCGGATGGAATAGCGCGCGGCATTACGCGCGTGCAGGCTTGCTACGCACATCACGTGAGTCGGAACCGCGCGACGGATTCGCCCTTTGAGTAGCACATCGGGCTCATTGACGTAGGGGCTTCGCTCTTGTCCCGCCGTAGGCTTGGCGAAGGCGGCTGCGAAGACCGGGCAATGCCTGCGCTTACAGCGCTTCAGGCCTTCTTGAAACACAGCGTGGCGTTGTGGCCGCCGAAGCCGAGGGAGTTGTTGAGGCAGGCGCGCACGGTGACCTCACGCGCCTCGTTCGGGACGTAATCAAGATCGCACGCCGGGTCGGGCGTGGTGTAGTTGATCGTGGGATGCACCTTGTCATCGCGTAGCGTCAGGGCGCATACAATGGACTCCAAGCCGCCCGCCGCACCCAACGTGTGGCCGATCATCGATTTCGTCGAACTGATGACCATCTTTCGCGCCTGCTCCTCGCCCAGCGCGGTCTTGCACGCCAGCGTTTCCCCCTTGTCATTCAACGGGGTACTGGTGCCGTGCGCGTTGAGGTAATCAATGTCCGATGGATTCAAGCCGGCATCTTTGACCGCAAGGGCCATGGCCTTGGCGCCTCCGCTGCCGTCCTCGAGGGGCGCGGTAATGTGATACGCATCGCACGTGCGCCCATATCCGGCCAATTCACAGTAGATCTTTGCCCCGCGCTTCTTTGCGCGTTCGTACTCCTCGAGAACCAACACGCCCGCCCCTTCGGCAATGACGAATCCGTCGCGTTCGGCGTCGAAGGGTCGGGAGGCGCCTTGCGGATCGTCGTTTCGCGTGCTCAGCGCCTTCATGGCGGCAAAGCCGCCGACGCCCATCTCACAGATGGAGGATTCCGTGCCGCCGCTGATCATGATGTCGGCGTCGCCGGACTGGATGATGCGAAGAGATTCTCCGAGACAATGCGTCGCGGTTGCACACGCGGAAGTTATACAGTAATTCGGGCCCCGCAATCCGTATTTGATGGCCACATAGCCGGCGACGATGTCCACGATCATTTGCGGGATCATGAACGGGGAGAACCGTGACGGTCCGCGCTCCATCAATACGCGCGCCTGCTCGGTGAGCACATGCAGGCCGCCAATGCCCGAGCCGATGACGACTCCGGTGCGATCGGGATCCTCCTTGTCGAATTCCAGTCCGGAATCTTCGACCGCCAACTGCGCGGCGCCGATGCCGAAATGGCAGAAGGGATCCATCCGGCGCCGCTCGCGCTTGGAGATGAAGGCGTCGATGTCGAAGTCGGTTACCTCGCCGCCGATTTTCGAGTCGTACTCGTCCACATTCATCTGCTGAATGTGACGAATGCCCGATTCACCGTTCAGGAGGCGTTGCCAGAAGCGCTCGACATCACAGCCGAGCGGCGAAACAACGCCCAAACCGGTAACTACAACCCGTCTCCGTGCCATGCGCCGTACCCCCGATGCGGTTTCGTTCGATGCGCTACCGAAGGCCCATACATCCGCCCCTCGCTCACGCACCCACGCCGTCTATAACAACAGGCCGGGGAGTGTCGCAGGTGCTGCGTCTCCCCGGCATGTCGTGTGCGGACGACGACTCAGCCTTCGCCGAAGCCCTTTTCCTTTAGGTAACTGATCACCGCACCGACGGTGGTCAATTTCTCAGCGTCTTCATCCGGGATTTCAGCGCCGAACTCTTCTTCGAAGGCCATTACCAATTCCACCGTATCCAGGGAATCGGCGCCAAGATCTTCGATGAAGGACGCTTCCGGCGTGACCTGTTCCGGATTCACTCCGAGCTGTTCCACGATGATGTCTTTGACTTTATCTTCCAGTGCCATGTGCTTATCTCCTTATTTCTACCACTTACGTTACCATACCACCGCAAACCGTTACGACCTGCCCGGACACGTATGCGGCCTCGTCTCCAGCCAGGAAGGCAATGACGTTGGCGACGTCCTCGGGCGACCCGAACCGCTTCAATGGGATATTGGCCAACATCTGCTGCTTGATATCCTCCGTCAGGGCATCCGTCATCTTGGTCTGAATGAAACCCGGCGCTACGGCATTGGCCCGAATATTGCGCGCAGCCAGTTCCTTGGCAACCGATTTCGTCAGGGCAATGACCCCGGCTTTAGATGCGGCGTAATTACACTGTCCCGCGTTGCCGATCAACCCGATAATGGAGGCCACGTTCACGATGGCGCCGGAGCGCTGCTTCATCATGATCCGCGAAACGGCCTTGGTACACAGGAACGTGCCTTTCAGGTTGATGTTGATGACGTTATCCCAGTCCTCCTCGGACATGCGCATCATCAGGGTATCCTTGGTAATCCCCGCATTATTCACCAGGATGTCGATCCGACCGAAGGCCTTCTCAACTTCGGCCACCGCGCGGGTGATATCCCCGCTCTCGGCCACGTTCATCGCGAAGGATTCGGCGCGGCGGCCCAACTCCTTGACCTTGGCCTCCGTTTCGGCCACCCATTCCTTCTGCAAATCGCACAACGCCAAATCCGCGCCGCCCGCCGCCAGCTTGAGCGCCGTAGCCTGACCGATGCCGCGCGCGGCGCCGGTAACCAGCGCAACTTTTCCATCAAATTGACCCATATGAAATCCTTCCCCGAACGGGCGTTAGATCTTCTCCAGAACAGCCGTCAATGTGGCATGGTCTTGAATGTTATGAATGGCGGCCTGCTTGTCAATACGCTTAACAAGGCCCGACAACACTTTACCGGGACCACACTCGATGTAGGTGGTCACCCCCTGCCCCCCGATCCACTGCACATCGTCCACCCAACGAACGGAATCGGTCACTTGACGCACCATCAATTCCCGAATCTCGTCAACGGATTCAAAGGGCGCACCCTTGACGTTGGAAACAATCGGCACGGTGGGCGCCGAAAGTTCAATGCCGGCGAGAAACTCCTTGAGCTGCTCTGCGGCAGGCTCCATCAGGCGCGAATGAAATGCGCCGGCTACATTCAGCCGTATGGCCCGCTTCGCACCCGCTTCCTTGGCCACGCCTTCCGCTTTTTCTATACCCTCTATCGGACCGGATAAAACCGTCTGCTCGGGGGAATTCAGGTTGGCGATCTGAATAGCGCATTGGTCCGCGATGCTCTGTAACTGTTCCAGAGTCAATCCGATCACGCTCAACATCCCCCCGGCGGATTGTTCGCAGGCGGCCTGCATGAAACGTCCGCGCGCCTCCAATACGCGCAGCGTGTCCTCGAAGGACACGGCCCCTGCGGCGTACAGCGCCGCCCACTCACCCGAACTCAAGCCGGCCATAGCGGCGGGCTGCAGATCGGGACGCTCGTTCTTGAGCGCGGCATACGCGGCCGCACTGACGACGAAGATCGCAGGCTGCGCGTGATTTGATTTTGTCAGTTCTTCGTTCGGCCCCTCAAAACAGATGTGTGCCAGATCAAACCCAAGCACGTCGTTGGCCCGATCAAAGAGCTCGCGGCACGCCGGAATCTGCTCCGCCAATTCCTTGCCCATCCCAACGGCCTGCACGCCCTGACCCGGAAATAGTATTGCTATCTTGCTCATTTTCTTTCCTCGTTCGGCACGTCTCAAGCGGACTTCCGACATCCGATCTCTGACTTCCGACTTTCCATCTCTCGGCTCGTCGCAAGCGACGGCCCTACAGACTTCTTACTTTCTACTTCTCACTTCTTACTCGTCCTACCACTCCACCAGACTTGACGCCCATGTGAATCCGCCGCCGAAGACGACCATCAATACCAGGTCGCCGCGCCGGATGCGGCCATTACGCGCAGCTTCGTCGAGCGCCATGATGATGGAAGCGGCCGACGTGTTCCCGTAACGGTCCACGTTCAAATAGAACTTTTCGAGTGGAGCGCCGATGCGCTGTCCGATCGCCTGGATAATGCGCGCGTTGGCCTGGTGAGGAATGATGCATGCCACGTCATCGATGCTCGCCCCGCCGCGCCGCAATGTTTCCAGCGCCGCGTTCGACATATTGGTGACCGCGTGCTTGAAGACTTCGCGCCCGGCCATTTTCAACGTGTTCATCTTTTCATCGAGGACACGTTGCGACGGTGGGTTACGGCTGCCGCCGCCCGGGATAGACAGCAAATCGCTCAAGGTCCCGTCCGCGCCCAGCACGGTCGTGATGATCCCGCGCGGCGATCCGTTCGCCTGGAGGATCGCGGCGCCTGCGCCGTCGCCGAACAACACGCACGTCGAACGGTCCGACCAGTCCATTACCATGCTCATCTTTTCCGCGCCGATAACCAGCGCCGTTTGCGCATTGCCCGTGCTGATGAATTGGCGGCCGACATCCATCGCGTACAGGAAACCGGAACAGGCGGCGGACAGGTCCAGACATGCGGCATGCGGGGCACCGATCAGTTTCTGCACGAAACAGGCCGTACTGGGAAACGCCATATCGGGGGTGCAGGTGGCG
>SKZA01000051.1 GCA_007127595.1 Kiritimatiellia bacterium | reverse complement strand
GTTTCGTACATCGCCTCCGCGCGGATAAGCGAAATGCGGGCCGTCCTTGAAGGTGCCGGGGGTCTGTGCATGGATAGGCGCGGCTAGTAACAGGGCGCACCCGATGGTGGAAATGGTTTTTTTCATGAAAGTTCCTCGCATATACCTGTCACTTATACTAGGTATGATCAGGAAAGTCCATGATTCGAATGGAGGAGTTGATGATCAAGCATATCGTAATTTGGAAATTGAAGGAGAGCGACGGGGAAAGCGTCAAGGCGGCCAATGCCAAGAAGTTGAAGACGGATATTGAGGCGCTGAAAGAGGAAATTCCCGAGATTAAGAATATTGAAGTGGGGTTGAATATGTCCGCATCGGATCAATCGGGGGACGTGGTCCTGTATTCGGAATTCAATAGCCTCGCCGACTTGGAAATCTACCAGAATCATCCTGCGCATCAGAAGGTGGTGGAGTTTGTGAAGGAGGTTGTCAGCGAACGACGCGTGGTGGATTACGATGTGAAGCAGGGGTGATACTACACCAACTCCGCAAACACGCTGTTGCTGACGAATAGCCCGTCTTCGGAAAGGCGCAACACGTCGTCGCGTTCTTCCAGTACCCCGAGCGCGCACAGCTCCATGATACGTTCGCCGATCAGTTCCCGGTAGTCGTAGCCGGTGGTCGCTTGGAACGCCGCGCGCGGTACGCCGTCCAGTCGGCGCAACCACATCACCAACGTCTCGCGCGCTTTTGCCTCCGCGGGAAGCGTCTCCTCAAAATCTACCGGCGAGTCGCCGCTTAACAGCGAGCGACAATAACGCCTCAAGCTGCGGACATTCGCCGAACGGCGACCGCGCCAATGTGAATGGGCGGACGGGCCGCAACCGATGTATTCGCCGTCGCCCCAATATAGCAGGTTATGGCGACAGATCCGACCGGGCCGAGCAAAGTTGGAAATTTCATACTGTTCGTAACCCGCCTGCCTCAACAGGGAACGGACAAGCTGATAGTGCTCGCGTTCTTCTTCAGCGTCCACTTCCGCCACGTACCCTTTTCGTTTCATGTCCATCAATGGCGTTCCTTCCTCGAAGGTCAGGCAGTAGCAGGAGGCGTGTTCCGGTTGAAGCGCAAGGATTTGCTCAACGTCGGTGCGCGTCTTTTCCAGCGTGGAGCCCGGTATGCCGTAGATCAAGTCGAGGTTGATGTCCGCAAACCCGGTATCGCGTAGCAGCCCGAAACTTTCGCGCACATCGTCGGGACCATGGATCCGTCCGAGAAACTCGAGATTGGCGGAGTCGAAAGACTGGACGCCGAGCGACATCCGATTGACGCCTGAGGCCTTCAGCATGCGCCCCTTTTGTGCCGTGAGGGTGCCGGGATTCGATTCGCAGGTCCATTCCACAACGTCGGCCACATCGACGCACGTCCGGATCATGTCCAGCAGCCGTCGCAGGTTCGCGTCGGACAGTTCGGTCGGCGTGCCGCCGCCGATGAAGATCGTGGTCGGTCGAAACCCTTCCGGCAGCGCGCGCAACTCGTGTTCAAGGGCGTCCAGAAACTCCGTATGATCCGGTAGCGGGGCCTTGAGGCGGTTCGGGATGGAGCCGTTCAGCGTTTCCAGCGAGTAGAAGTCGCAATAGATGCACTTACGCACACAAAACGGGATATGAACATACAATCCCGCCATCGACGGATCATCCCTTGAGGTGGGCCAGCATGCCGCGCTGAATCTCTTCGCTCATTTCCGAAGTGGACACGCGACGATGCCCGGTACGGCATAAGTCGGCCGTGCGGGCGCCCGCGTCGAGCGCCTCGTTGACGCCTTGGCGAACGGCTTCCGCTGCCTTCGTTTCGCCAAGGAAGTCGAGCAACATGCTTGCGCTCAAGATCGCGGCGATCGGGTTGGCGATGTCCTTGCCGGCGATGTCGGGCGCGCTGCCGTGTACCGGCTCGAAGAGGCCGACCTTTCCGCCGACACTGGCGGACGGTAACAGGCCGAGCGATCCGCCCAGGGTTGCCGCGGCATCCGACAGGATGTCGCCGAACAGGTTGCCGGTGACGATGACATCGAACTGGCGCGGATTCAGCACCAACTGCATGGCGGCGTTGTCCACATACATGTGCTGTAAATCGATGCCGGCGAAGTCCTTGTCGTGTACCTGTTGCACAACCTCGCGCCACAGTTGGGAGACGACGAGGACGTTGGCTTTATCGACGGAGGTCACCTGGCGACGGCGTTTTCCAGCCCAGTCGAAGGCGACGCGGGCGACCCGATCGATTTCGGGCGTGGTGTAGACCATGGTGTTATACGCCTTTTCGTGGTCGCCTTCTTTTTCGCGCGCGCGCGGTTCGCCGAAGTAGATGCCGCCGGTGAGTTCGCGGACAACGAGCAGGTCTGTGCCGCGCACAGCCTCTTCGCGCAGGGGAGAGGCCTCGGCCAGTGAATCGGGCACGGACACGGGGCGCAGGTTTGCGAAGGCGCCCAGCGATTTGCGCAGCTTCAGCAGACCGCTTTCCGGGCGCATGGCCCCCGTATGATGATCCCATTTGGGTCCGCCTACCGCGCCGAGGAGTACCGCATCCGCCGCGAGACATTTATCCAGAACCGAATCGGGCAGGGGGTCGTTGTGATGATCGATGGCCGCGCCGCCTGCGGGCAGCTCTTCATAGTTAAAGGTGAAATTTCCGTGTTCAGCCGCGAGGTTCAGGACCGCCACCGCCTCGCGGGTGACATCCGGCCCGACCCCGTCGCCGGG
>SKZA01000338.1 GCA_007127595.1 Kiritimatiellia bacterium | reverse complement strand
GTCCAGACCGAATTGCGGGTCCATGGAAAGCAGGTGCGTGAACTCATGGAATACCGTGCGCCGGATATAATCCCCCGGCTCATAAATCGTGGAGCCCGGTGGCGTGTCGGCGGCGAAGATCATCATGGTCGGCCGCGGAAAGACCGTGGCCCAGCCGTTATGGATGTCGTAGGCGTCGGAGAAGAGGACGATGACCTTTTCGCGCGGGGTCCACTGGAAGATCGGTGTCAGCAGGGCGTAGGCGTCTTCACAGTCGCGGATCAGTTTCGGGATGCGGTCTTCGAGTCCGGCTTGATAGATGTAGATGAAATGCTCGCTTTCCGTCATACGCAACGGCTCGTCGGTGGGCATGAGGGCGAGTGTTGCACGGCCGCATAGGCCGACAATCCCGATGACGCAGAGTAAACGTATCCATTTCATGGTGATGATCTGACGAGAGATAATCTAGCGTGTGAACGGATGTATGGGAAGCGGTATGCGCGGCAGGGCGTTACGGGAAATGGGTAGGGCGGCGTGGCCGCACGCCGCCGCGGCGTCATGTCTCGGTCTCGATCAACGAGGCGTAGCCCTCGCGATAGGTCGGATAGCGACAGGCAAAACCGGATGCGCGCAGTCGACGATTGCTGCACCGCTTATTACCGCCGCGGGAGAGCGGCATCTTTTCTTCGGCGATGGGCGGGTGCGGTCGGTCCAGCCGGTCGGCGATCCAGCACAAGAGCGTATCCCGGTCCGCGGGCTCATCGTCGGTTACCACATATAAGGATTGGGCGTTCGGTAACAGAGCCAGATGAGCCAGGGCCGCGGCTGCATCGTCCCGATGGATATGGTTTACATAGCGGGTTGTTCCGGGATGACGCCGCGCCGTGCCATCTGCGACAGAGCGCAGCAAGCGGGAACGTCCCGGCCCGTAAAGACCCGACAAGCGCGCAACCGTCGACGGGAAGGGGCCCGCAAGCACCTGATGCTCGGCCTGCTGATAATATTGCGCCGTGGCGCGCACAGGGCGCGAGGGCGAATCTTCATCTACCCAGTCGCCGTTCGTGACGTTGAAGAGCCCGGTGGTGGACGTCAGTAGAAAGCGGTCCAGGCTGTGGCCGTCCTTGGCCAGACGGTCCAATAGGCCGCGCAGTCCATCAACGAACAGCGCCTCGTACTCGGCCGGCGCCGCTTGCTGAAGTCCGGCGCAGAAGAGGACGTGGGTCAGGGTGTCGGGAAAGGAGAGGGTCTCCGGACGGGTCAGGTCACCGGCTATCGCGTGGGGATCGTCGGGCGCGGGAGTTCGGCGCAAGGTCCAGACCGCATGTCCCTGATTCCGTAATCGTGCGGCGAGGGGCGCGCCGACATAACCGCTGCCGGCAATCAGGATGCGTGCGCCTGTCACGCCTCTTCCCGGAACGCCGGCAGGAGCTGGTCGTATAACTCGAACAATGCCTGCGGCATGACCTTGGTATCCGCCAAGACCGGCATGAAGTTCGTGTCGCCGTGCCAGCGGGGCACGATATGCATGTGCAGGTGCTCCTCCAAGCCGGCTCCGGCCACCTTACCCAGATTGATGCCGATATTGAGTCCCTCGGCTTTGACGACCGATTGAAGCACGCGCACGGCCATACGCGTCAGGTTCATCAGAGCCAGGGATTCCTCATCGTTCAGCGCTTCCATGGTGGAGATGTGCCGGTACGGCGCGACCATGAGATGCCCGTTATTATACGGGTACTTGTTCATGACGATGAAGGCGTGCTCGCCCCGCAACAACATGAGGTTATCGCGATCCCGGTCTTCCTGAATCATGTCGCACAGGAAACAGCCGGGCTGTTTCGAATCGAGAATATAGGGCATGCGCCAAGGGGCCCAAATGCGTTTCATAGCGTGCGTGACATAGGGTGGGTGACGGTTTATGCTGCGCATGATAGCAGTGAAGGTGACGGTGTCAAGCGGGGCAGGCGCGACGTGTGGAGTATCGACATGCGATGGTTGATTTATGGGATATGCTGTTGGTTCGGCTGGGGCGTTGCGGCGCACTCGCTTACGGCTTGAGCACCTCAATCGCGAAGAACCGAGCGTCGCCTGCTGGATCGGTCACCGTTTCCGTCGTTTCGAACCACGGCGCCTCGCCGCCGGCCACCGTGTTGCTCCAAATGACCTCGCTGGGCGTGCCGTCATAGGAATCGTCAAGGGTGCGTACGACATAAATGCGTTCGTGATTACCGCGCGCGGTCCAGGTCACCTCCGCGTCGGCCCCGTCGGAATCAATGTGAATGATCTCGAACACGGAATCCGGATTGGTCGGATCGGTCCCGGCGATCGCTTCCATCAAATCGGAAGCGCCGTCGCCATCGGTATCCGGATTATTCGGGTTGGAGGTGACGATGCCCCCCCAGGGCGCGCCGGTAACTTCGTCCCAATCCGAGAGGCCGTCGCCGTCGTTGTCCCAATCCAACTCGTCCGGGACGCCGTCGCCGTCCGTGTCGAGATCCCTGCGTCGTACTTCGACCGCTTGCAGGAAGCCCGAGCGATGGTCGATTGTGCCCGCGCTGCCGATGCCGATCCCGCCCGGTTGCGCGGCGGCGGAGACATGTCGCCAGTCACGTCCGCCGAGTGAGACCGTGTTATCGCTGATGCTGCCGACCCCGTTATGGACCGTGCCGATGTGGTAGAAGTCGGCGAGGGCCGCCCCGGCGTAGAGGCTCAACAGAGCAATGAATAGTTTCCGTATCGTTTTCATGTTTGTGCTCCTGCT
>SKZA01000004.1 GCA_007127595.1 Kiritimatiellia bacterium | reverse complement strand
TCGACGATAACCGGGCGCTCAATGGCGGCGGTGTATCGATTGACAACTTGGTTTCCTCTCCGTTGCCGCCGTCGGCGTTGCTCTTCCAGCGCTGTACCTTCTCCGAGAATCTCGCTCTAGCTGCGGGCGGTGCGATCTATGAGAACTCCGAAAATATGGATGGCGACTCTGCTTCCCCGGAAATCTTCTTCTGCACCATCGTACGTAACGGGGTCGGGGTGCGCGGCGGCGGCGTGGCCACAGTGGATGGGCAACCGCAGTTCAGCGGCACCTGTCTGGCGCTCAACACCGCCGGCGCGAACCCGAACAACTTCAATACCATCGGATCGGGCGCGGCGGTGACGCTGGGAGAGAATCTGGAGTCGGGATCGGAAGCGGGCTTCACCGGCATGCTGGATATTCAGAATGCCGATCCCAAGCTCAGCGCGTTGGGCTATCACGGCGGTCCGGTACGGACCTGTATGCCCTTGCCCGGCTCGCCTCTGATTGATGCCGTGGGATTCTTTTTTCACTGGCCGGGGGTCGACGCCCGCGGTGTCGGCGCGCCACCGTTCGATGGCACCGGGGACGGCATACCCGGAGGCGATATTGGAGCGGTCGAAGTCGGGCCGACAGTTTGGGTGAACAGCGATTCGGTATCGGCCCTTCAAGCGGCGATCAATGCCGCCGAACTCGGTGGCGTTATTCGATTTTCGAACGTGCATCATATCTCCGATGCGAATCTTACATTTCCAAACCCGGTCATGGTGACGATTATTGGCGAAGGCCTCCCGCTCGTGTTGGTGGATGCCAATTTCGCTTTGGCCATGAGCGACCGGCAACATGTGTCCTTACACAATGTGGAACTGCAACTGAGGGACACGGGGTCAATGCAAATTTCGAATGGAGCAAGTTTAGGGCTCGAAGACGTTCGCGTGAGGAGACCCTCGGACAGCGGCGTGCCACCAAGCAAGCTCGATGTGACCCAGAGCAGGGTCACGCTTAACCGTACCCGGATGGTGGACTCGAGTGACGCGTATGGGCTACTCCAGACGGGTGGCGATGTGTGGATTCGCGACAGTCTCTTTCGGGGGCATGAGGGTGGTTCCTATGATCTGATCCGAACCAGTCACGCTGACGTCCATGTGCAGCGTAGTTCGTTTATTGATAATCGCGGTGACCAGAGCGGCGGTCTTCATTTCAGGTTTCATTTGGCCGTGGTCGAAAACAGTACGGTCAGTGGCAATGCCTTTGGCTTGGGTAAAGGCGTGGAGTACGATGTGTCTTCAGGCTGGTATGCGACGGGGTTTTTGTTCAGAAACAATACCGTTGTTCACAATTCGCTGGGGGGAATGGGTTCGGGCGTAGTTCAGCTCGCCAGTTCCCCCGGCTCCGTCACCGGCCGGGTAGTCGTCGCCAACAACATCATTGCCCGTAACACCGAAAATCTGGTCCAGGAAATCAGCAGCGGCGGGAATCTGTCCGACACCGCGATCCCGAACGCGCGGCCCAGCGATATTCAAAACACCGATCCCAAACTCTATCCGCTTAGCCTTGGCTTCAACGGTACCCTGCACCACGCGCCGCGCCCCGGCAGTCCGGCGATCGACGCCGGACTCGATCGCTTTGCCGGTCTGCGCGATGGCCGACGCGGACTGCGCTACCGCAACGGGACCGGCATCGGCGGCCCGGAACAGGACATCGGCGCGGTGGAAAGCGGGCGCATCCTTACCGTCACCACGGCGCTGGATGAAGACGACGGCGCTCTCGGGCTCGGCGCGGGCGATTCCTTGCGCGAGTGTATTGCCGCCGCGACCAATTTCGGGCGGGCCGTGAATATTGATCTTTCGCAAATTGACGCCAGTACGTTGAACGTACAGCTCGTGATATCAGACAGGGTTGCGGACATCGACGGACTCGACAGCAAGCCCAATCTGCTTCTTGGCACCGGCGGAAAATTATTCCGAACGGCAGGAAATGCCCTGTTGTCCGTTGCGGGCATCCGGACCGGCTCCACTGGTGGTGCCTTGCTGGCGGAGGATCATTCTGTGGCGACCTGGCATGGCGGAAGAATCAGTGGTACAACGAGCAGCCGGGCCATTGATATCAATAATTCAGCGCGTGCGCGCATTGCTGACGCTTTCATCACGCAAAACACAGGCGATCGATCTGCATTGATCAGAGGTAATTCACGGGCGGAGATCGAGGGAACGACCTTTGCGGGCAACGAAAATGACAGCTATGTCATTCAAGCTCAGAATTCGGCTCAAGTTGCATTGCGTCGCACGACTGTCACTCGCAATATAGCCGGCACCCGGGAACTGGTTCTATCAAATGCATCCCGTGGGGACCTGACACAGGTCACGCTCTTGCGCTACAGCCGACTCATCTCACTTGCACAGAGCGACTCCAGGTTTACGCTGCGACAATCCCTTCAAGGTAATCAGGCTGTTCCGGACAGTGAGATACTTGTCGGCGCGGGCGCCCGACGATCACTGGGCCAGAACATCAGCGATAAAGCCCCCCCATTTTTCCAGTCATCTCTAGGTGATTTAACTTTCCGCAATGCCTACGTTTCGCCGCTATTTGACCATGACGGCAACGGCGTCCCCACCTATCGCCCCCTTGCCATCAGTCCGGCGTTCAACACGCGGACCGGCGCGCATCCGCCGCCGACCCAGATCATCACCGTGACGACCCTGGCCGATGAAAACGACACGCCGGCGGGCCCACAGATTTCACTGCGCGAGGCGATACGTGATA
>SKZA01000342.1 GCA_007127595.1 Kiritimatiellia bacterium | reverse complement strand
TCCGAAGTGGGAAGAGACCGGGCGCATCGAACGCTATCCGACCACGGGTGAGCCGGGCGACGAAGTGGAAGGATTGCTGAGGGATGCCGGAAAGCCGATCCCGTTTATTGATCGTGTGATCCAGTATAAAGTCGGCGATCCGTCCACCGCATGGCTGATGTTTCTGCGCGGCCAGTTTGAGTCGTCGGGGATTTCGCGGGATAACTGGGACGCGGTGCTGACCGAGGCGCACGAATTAAACGAAGACCTCATTGCGCTCGGCATTCAACTCCGCTCGTCGCCGGCGATGTTCCTGACCTACATCGGCTTCAACATGGATGATCCGGTGGTGGGCTCGTCATCCGACGCGGACCGTGACCGCAGGAATCGCAAATTGCGCCAGGCGTTGGCGCACGCATTCGATTACGAGTCGTGGATCGAGTTTCAGAATCGACGGATTCGCAAGCCCACCGGCCCCATACCGCCGGGCGTGGCGGGTTACGTCGAACGCGATGTGCCGTACCCCTTCGATTTAGAGCGCGCGCGGGAACTGCTGGAAGAGGCCGGTTATCCCGGCGGTCGTGACCCGGAAACCGGCCGTCGCCTCCAATTGACGCTCGAAATCGGAGCGGCGGACGCGCCCGACGTGCGGCAGGGCGTCGAGCTGCTCGCGCAGTTCATGGACCGCATCGGGATTGTGATTAACCCGAGCTACAATCATTGGCCGGCGTTTCTGGAAAAATTGTCGCGCGGCCAGGCGCAGATGTTTCAACTCGGCTGGATCGCCGACTATCCCGACGCGGAAAATTTCCTGCAATTGTTCTATGGCCCGAACCGGTCGCCGGGCCCGAACCACGCGCAATACTCGAATGCTGAATACGATCGTCTTTACGAACAGTTCCGCTCCATGCACGATTCCCCGGAACGCACGGAATTGGCGCAGCGCATGGCGGACATCGTGATTGAAGACAGTCCGTGGCTCTTTACGGGCATCCCCGTGTTGTACGGCGTGTTTCACTCATGGTTGGAGAATTTCAAACGACACGATTTCCCATATGGCATGGGCAAGTATTACAAGATCGACGTGGACAAGCGCCGCGAATGGCAGGCCATGTACGGGCAGTAACGCAGGGAGCGGATGGGACGTTACATCATACGACGCATAGGGCAGATGATTCCGATCGTCTTCGGGGTCATGTTGATTACCTTTATCCTCTTCAACATGGTAGGCGGCAGCCCTGCGCTGGCCATTCTCGGTCGCCATGTATCACCGCAGGCCCTCGAAGAGTTCGACGAAGTGCGTGGCTTCAATAAACCGCTGATCTTCGGTTGGTGGAGCGGCACGCGCGCGTATGATGCGGAGACGGATTTTGAGCGCCATGCCGGTCCGTGGCGCGCGGTGGAGGAGGTAGAACATCAACCGGCGAAAGATCGGGCACCCGCGCACATCCGCGTGCCGCCCGGCGAGCATGCGATTCCGCTCGAGTTTTCGCCGCGCGCAAAGACGGGCTTCCGGTGGGTGATCGAATATCGCCTCGCGCCGGACGGTGCCGCGTCGCTGCTCTACGATGCGGAGGGTGACGAACCTGATGACAAACGGGTGGAGATGCGCGAGAAACTGGCGCCGTCCACGCGTTGGACCCGCGCAAGAATCCCGTTCGAGAGCGGCGAAACGCCGTCCGAACTGAACATGCGGCTTACCGTAGAAGAAGGCGCTTCACTGGAAATTCGCGCCATGGAAATGCAGCGGCGGGCGAATCATCCGCTGGATTCGCAGTTTACGTATTATCTCGTTCAAACGTTCAAGGGCGATCTGGGCTATTCCGAGAGCGCCAATCAGCCGATTGCGCGTATGATCCGTCAGGGGATCGGCCCCTCGCTGATGTTGACGGTCCCGATCTTTCTTGTCGGGCTGGTCATTTCCATCAGTCTATCGCTGGTCTGCGCGTTCTACCGGAATACCTGGATTGATCGTACGCTCGTCGTTGCGGCCGTCGCTCTCATGAGCATCAATTATCTCGTGTGGATCGTGGTCGGTCAGTACCTCGCCGGCTATCGCTGGGGCTGGTTCCCGGTTTGGGGCTTTGAGTCGTGGATCTATCTGATCCTGCCCATTTCCATTGGTGTTTTGAGCGGGCTGGGCAGCGACGTGCGTTTCTATCGCACCGTCATGCTGGACGAGATGTACAAGGAATACGTGCGCACGGCATTCGCAAAAGGCGTCAGTAAGCGCGCAGTCCTTTTCAAGCACGTATTGAAGAACGCCATGATTACGGTCACGACCAATGTCGTGATCGCCATCCCGTTTCTCTACACAGGCAGTCTGTTGCTCGAAAGCTTCTTTGGCATTCCAGGATTGGGCTACCTGGCGATCAACGCCATCATGTCCTCGGACGTCGACGTGATCCGCGCGATCGTTTTGATCGGCGCCATTCTCTTCGTCGTGGCCAACCTGCTCACCGACATCTGTTACGCGCTCGTGGATCCGAGGGTGCAGCTCAAATGACGACGCAAATGGACAACATGGGGCAGTCCGCGCGCACGCTCTGGAGCGATGCGTGGCGGCGTCTGCGCCGGAACCGTCTGGCCATGATCTGTCTGTGGGTGGTGATCATCTATACTGCGCTCGCGGCGTACGGCGAGGTCGTCTATCGCTGGCACCAATGGAAAGACATTACGCCGAGTTATCAGCGTACGAACCTTGAAAAACAATACATGCCGCCCAGCCCGTTCCGGCAACCGTTCGCCGTAGAAGCCGATGCGGATGTCAGCT
>SKZA01000078.1 GCA_007127595.1 Kiritimatiellia bacterium | reverse complement strand
GAGTGGTGGTTGGCGTGGAAAGCGTGGCGCAGGCATCGCTTCAAGGTCATTCATCTCTGCAACCCGCCCGACCTGCTGTTCCTCGTTGCATGGCCCTTCAAGCTGTTCGGCGTGCAGGTGATCTACGACGTACACGATCTCTGGCCGGAGATGTTCGAGACGAAATTCAAGGGACGCAGCGTGATGTACCGGATCGTCCGCGTGGCCGAACGCCTCACCTATGCCTGCGCGGATATCGTACTCGCCACCAATGAGTCCGTGAAACAGGCGGCCATGGATCGCGGGAAGAAGGAAGCCGCCGAAGTGTTTGTTGTCCGCACCTCGCCCAAGATCGGGAATCTGGACGCGCCGACGGACGGCGCCTTGAAGAAAGGCCGGAAGTATCTGGTGGGATTTGTCGGCGTCATGGGCGACACCGACGGCGTGGGGTATCTGGTTGCCGCCGCGGAGAAGATTGTCCGCGGCCTGGGCCGGCAGGATGTGCAGTTCCTGCTGATGGGGACGGGGCCGGAATACGAGCGGCTGGTCGCCGCGAAGAAGGAGAAGGGCTTGGACGAGTACATGGACCTGCCGGGCCGCGTGTCGGACGAATTTCTGGCCACGGCCTTACAGACCATTGATCTCGGCGTCGCCTGCGACCCGATCAACGTGTACAACGATCACTGCACGATGAACAAGACGCTGGAATACATGGCCTTCGGCAAGCCGCAGGTCATGTTCGAGATCAAAGAGGGCAAGGCGTCGGCGGGCGACGCCGCCCGCTATGTCGGCGAAAACTCCGCCGACCGACTGGCCGAGGCGATTGTTGAGTTGCTCGACGATCCGGCAGAGCGGAAGCGCATGGGCGACTATGGCCGCACACGTCTCCGCGAGGAACTGAACTGGGAACGCTCGGTGGAGCGGCTTGAAACGGCGTATCGCGCCGCCATCAATACGAAATAGTGCGCAGATTCGGAATGCGCGACAACCCTTTCGCCCAGGTCAATACGTTATCCAACCAAACTCCGCATGTATCAACCCGCGAAGATACCAGTCAGCTTGGGGGGCTTTATGCGAGCCCGTGCTTTCGCGTTGAATAGAAATGGAGGCTGTTTGGATTCCATGCACGTTCCCGGCGTCGCATAGCTCCGCCCTCCAGAAGAATCGGAACCATCACTTTCTCAATGCGATGCGGAGAACGGCCCCCTACGCCGTTTGCACCACGCGATTTGCCGTCGGCGCCCGCAGTTAGAACCGGGCGTCCCCCCGAAGGCTCTCCCCCTTGTGATGATCTGATATCCACTTGAAATCAGGGGCATGGTGTGCGAATTTCTTCCTGTGGAACGATCCGATACAGCTTGCCTTCTGCTAATCGGCAGCCTCTTGTGGGCCTTCCTCCCGGCTGACGCGCAACGGGCCCATACCAGCTCCGTTATCGCTGGCTCCGGGGGACGGGCGGGCGGCTCCGCCTACGAGCACATCGGTGCGGGCGCGCAGCCCGGAGGCATTGTATACGGCACGGCCGGCGGGTTGGGCGGACTCCAGAACTATGCCGGGTTCCTGGGCACATTCAGTTTGCGCCCGGACCTCATCGCGGCGGATGGACTGGAACACGAGCTAAGCGCAGACAACGATGGGGACGGCTTGAGCGATATCGAGGAAATCGTGGGATCCGCCTTTGATCCCGCAACGCCGACCGACCCGAACCATTGGGACACATCCGGCGACGGAATCAGCGATTATGCGCATGCCATAGCGGGCACGGATCCCACCAGCATAGAAAGCTATTTGCGCATTCAAAGCATGACGCGAAGCAGCGGGGAAGTGACGCTGACCTGGCTTGCGCGACAGGATCGAAGCTACCGCGTGTTGGCTGCGGAGGAATCCCACGCGACGCCGACCAACCTAATCGACACGGCGATCGGCGATATCGGCGTCGGACCGTGGCAGGTCACGACGAACACCATATCATTCCCCGCAACGGGGGCGTTACAAACATTCGGGATTGAAGTGCAATCCCCCTAACCCAACCAGGACCATGAACAAATACATCCACGGCCTACTCACCCTGTTCCTTTTGTCCGTCGGCCCTGCCCAGGCTGGTTTCCCTTCCACGATTCCTTATCAGGGGCGGCTTGTCTCGGGGACGAACTTGGTCAACGCCATCGTCGCCATGCACTTTCGTTTATACGACAGCGATGTCGGCGGAGACCTGTTGTTTGAAAGCACGAACACCGTGCTTGTCGTGGACGGCCTGTACGCAACGGCAATCGGCGAGCATACGATTCTCGGCGATCTCGAAGAGGCGCTGAACAACTATCCCGTCTATCTCGAAATCGACGTCAACGGGGATACGCTGTCTCCGCGCGAACGATTCAAAGCCGTCCCGTATGCCCTGAAGGTTGCCGCCCCCTCGCAAGGCCAGAACGTTTCCATCATCGACACCAACGGCGTGGAGACGTTCTACCCGAGCCTCACCAACGCGTTTGAAGCCTTGGACTCGAGGCACACGTTGCGACTCTACCCCGGAGACCATTATGTCGAGGTTATTCCGCCGGGCAACTCAAGTATCAATCGGGAGGAAAATGCGGGCCTTGTTATCGCCAACAAGCACGACATTCGAATTGAGGGTGTTGGACACCCACGCATCTACTCGGATACCTACGGCGATTACCTGTATATTCGCGATAGTTTCAACATTGACATTGAAGGGGTGACCTTTGACGGTCTCGGGCCGAGCGACGGGATCGATAGCTATTTTGCCATGATCCATT
>SKZA01000382.1 GCA_007127595.1 Kiritimatiellia bacterium | reverse complement strand
GTCCGACGGTCCGACCGTCCGACAGTCCGTCTGGTCCATCGCCGGCACGGATCCAACAGCCGGGGCGGGCATCCAAGCGGATCTGAAAACATTCCAAGGGTTGGGCGTCTACGGCTGTTCTGTCATGACCGCGATTATCGCACAGAACACGATGGGCGTGAAACGCATTGCATATCCGGGAGCGGACATGGTGCGGGCACAAATCGAGTCGCTGGAGGAGGATTTTCCAGCGGCGGCGGTCAAGATCGGCATGCTCGGGAACGCTGCAAATGTGCAGGTGGTAGCCGACACCTTGTCGCGACTTAATGTGCCCGTGGTTTGCGATCCCGTGATCCGCTCCTCGTCGGGGACGGATTTGCTGGAACCGGATGCGCTTTCTGACTTCATCATGCGTCTGCTTCCACACGTTGACCTTTTGACCCCCAACCTGCCCGAGGCCGAACGATTAAGCGGACAAGAAATCGACTCTCCCGATGCTATAGAAACCGCCGCACGGACTATTCTGAACTATGGCGTGAAGGCCGTTTTGATTAAAGGCGGGCATCGGGAGGGCGATTGGGTCCAGGATTACTGGACAAACGGGTCGGCGCACGCCTGGCTGACCCATCGCCGCATCGAGACGCGGCATACGCACGGAACCGGCTGTGCGCTTTCCTCCGCTATCGCCGCCGCCCGGGCACACGGCTATGACAACCTCGATGCGCTGGTTATTGCACGCATGTACGTAAATCAGGGTCTGCGTCTGGCGCCTGGCTTGGGCAAGGGAAACGGACCGATCCATCACGGTTGCTGGCCGTCTCATCCGGACGACCTGCCATGGATCACGTCCACGCCAAATGCGGGCGGCAGTTCGTGGAACTTTCCCGACTGCGCCCCGTTGCCGCTCGGGCTGTACCCGATTGTAGACAGCGTGGACTGGGTAAAGAAACTGTTGTCACTGGGCGTACGCACAGTGCAGTTGCGTATCAAGAAGTCGCTGACCGCTGAAATCGAACGGGACATTCGCGAGGCAGTCGCGTTGGGCAAAGCGTTCGGAGCGCGGGTGTACATAAATGATCATTGGCAGCCTGCGTTGGCCGCCGGCGCGTATGGCGTCCATCTGGGCCAGGACGATCTGGATGAAGAGGCTTTGCGGGCCATTGAACAGGCCGGCTGCAGGCTGGGGTTGAGCACTCATTCGTACACGGAAATCGCACGCGCATGGGCGTATCGCCCGTCCTATATTGCTGTGGGGACGGTATTCGATTCGCCATCGAAGACCATGACGTACCAGCCGCTCGGTGTGGATCAGTTCGCACGGCTAAGGTCCGTGGTCCCCTGCCCCGTCGTCGCAATCGGCGGCATTACGACGGAAACCGCGCCGCCACTTATTCAAGCGGGCGCCGACGGCATCGCGGTGATCTCCGATATGATACGAGCCGCTGACCTGCCCGCGCGAATCGGTGAATGGGGCCGTTTGTTTTACGGCATGCGCAAGGTCGGTTCGGGTTCCTCGTCGTCGGATTCGTCGAGGATGGAGGAAAGATCGGCGTGTTTCGGGAATAACGGCGTGATGAATGCGTAGATGAAGCACGACGCCAGAATGGTCAACGCCGCCGCGACGGCGACCTGCATCTTGAGGAACAGGAACGTCACAATCAGGATGCAGGGGATGAACCCGATCAGCGCTTTGGTCGGTTTCGGGTAACGGATGTTGGAGACTTGCAGGATCAGGAACAGCACCGTGCAGGTCCATACAAGCGTGGCCACCGGCCCGAACTGCAATACATACCGTTCAGTGTTAAAGAGACCGGATTCAGCGACAAATATCCACATGGAAAGCCAGCAGGCGTTTAACGTGATCGGCAGCCCCTGAAAGCCGCGCTGGCCGCGGAAAGGATCCTTGATACGGAACCGGGACAACCGCATGACGCCCGACACAACAATGGCGCAAGCCAGCAGAAAACCCCACGCGCCGAAATTCTTCAGAACCGCTTCGTAGGCGAGCATGGCGGGCGCGATGCCGAAACTGGTCATATCGACGTAGGTATCGAGTTCGGCTCCGAATTTGCTGGTCCCCTTGACCAGACGCGCCACATTCCCATCGAAGCCGTCCAAGAGCATCGAGAGCATGATCATTTGCGCGGCGACAAGAAATTCCCCCTGCGCGCTCATCAGCAGGCTGTAAAAGCCCGCCATCATGGCCGCCACCGTAAATAACGTGGGCAGCACCTGCCTCCATGTGATCATGCTAAACCTTCCGAATAATCGCGATCACGGTTTCCCCGGCCCGCACGCGATCTCCCTTCTTAATGGTGACCTCCACATTCTCAGTCGGGAGGTAGATATCCATTCGCGACCCGAACTTCATCATTCCGATACGATCACCCTTACTCAAATTCTGCTCCATTTCCAACCAATAAACGACACGTCGCACGACCGGCCCCACAATTTGCTTGACAAGACAGCGCGTCTTTTCGCCTTCGATGAGTATGGAACTGTGCTCGTTATGTTCGGACGAAGCGTTGCTGATTGTCAATAAATGTTTCCCGGGCGTATAGGCCAGCCCCTTGACCACCCCGCCCAGCGGCGCCCGGTTTACGTGCACATCGAAGGGATTTAGAAAGATGCTGATACGCGTTGTATCGGCCTTCAAGTATTTCTCCTCGCGAATGGGCTCGATCGCTCGGATCACGCCGTCGGCTCCGGACACCACGGCGTCCGCTTCCGGCGGCGCTGTCCGCTCCGGATCGCGGAAGAAATAGACGAAAAAGGCGACC
>SKZA01000221.1 GCA_007127595.1 Kiritimatiellia bacterium | reverse complement strand
ACTAGCGACGAATGGTCTCATAATTGTCTTTACCCGACCTGACCCACCCCGCCCCGCAGTTGCGGGGCACCCCTCCCAGGAGGGGAAAATTGAGGGATATCCCCTCCTTCGGAGGGGTCCGCGAAGCGGGGGGTGGGTAGATCCGATTTTTGAGACGATTCGTATCCCTATATTTTTTGTATCGTCCCGAACCGTTGGTTTGGCCTATCAATACAGGCATGGCACAAGAACAGCTCAGAATCATCACCAACATGACCTTCTGGCAAAGTGCGCTCTGGCGGGAACAAACGGACTCCATCCGTTCCCCGAACCAGCGCTACCGGGAGTCCACGTTTGGAACAGCCTTGAGCGACGCGTGGCGTCTCTACTTGCGGCGTAGAGCCTACGATGTCGTTCTCACCATGGGCATGCGCGAATCCATGTGCTATGGACTTTTGTGCTTGTTGACCGGCGTACGTTCCAAGCAGATCATGACGGAGGTGTTCATTGATCACGCGCAACCGGAACGATGGATGTGGCGCATTAAGACTGCGCTGTATGCCCACATCGCCCGGCGCGCGATCGGCATCATCACCAACAGTTCCGCGGAGATCGCTTCCACCGCACACCGATTCAACCTTCCCGAAAACCGACTGCGCTTCGTCCCTCTGAATGCAACGATCCCGCCGGAGGAAGCGCAGGAAGCCGCCCCGCCCTACATCCTTTCCGCCGGCCGTACCTTGCGGGATTACGACACGCTCTTGCAGGCGGCCCCCGAACTCCAAGTACCCGTGGTCATCGTCTGCGGGAAACAAGATATGTCCGGGGCGCGTATACCGGACAACGTGAAGGTGCTACGCGAATTGGATCGGAGTCAGTATCTGGACCGTCTGCGGGAATGCGCCGTCGTGGCCCTGCCCCTCCAGCCCACGGAACGCTCCACCGGACAGGTGGTCCTGCTGGAGGCCATGGCCATGGGAAAACCGGTCATCACCACACGCGCGCCGGGGACAATGGATTATATCCATGACGGGGAAGACGGTCTGCTCGTGGAGCACGCGAACCCACGCGCTCTGGCGCAACGATGCAAGGAATTGATGGCATCGCCTGAGGAGCGACGACGCATCGGTTCGACCGCGCGCGAACGCGTGCGGCAGCGCCATGGAAACGATGCCCATGCGCGAGCAAAACTGGAGGCTATCCGGGCGCTGCACGGCGCCCACAATACCCCGGCTTGAGCGGACAGAAAAGGAAACCATCGTTCGCACTGATTTTACAGCGCGGCATGTCCGCAACCAGAGACTCTTTTATACCACGGGGGGCACTGAGATCACGGCGGGAACCTGTCGCCCAATGCTCCGGGCGAGGGCAGTTTTAAAAAAGGCGTAGCCGCCGTCGTAAGACGGTGGAGAGATTGTCCGCAAGATACCGCTTTCACGCTGTTACCAGCGCGGCTGCAGAATTTCTTAAACTGTTCTAACGGCCGTCGGACAACGCGTCGGCGATCCGTCGCAGCAGGCCGGTGTCGATTGGAACGGGATTGTTGTTCAGGCGTTCCTTGTTCACCTGTTCTTCCAACTGGCGACACAAGCGATCCGGCGCGACCGGCAACTTTCGGGCCAATCGTATGTCGGCCATGAGTTCTCGGAGCATTGATTCGTCCACCGGCTTCACCGGGATGCCTTGTGCGGCATGATATCCCACGAAGAAAGGCAGAAGCAAACCCACCGCCTGCCCGTGCGGCAGACCGAATTCCGTCGTCAACACATACGAATAGGCATGCGCCGCCGTGGTCTTCGAAATATCAATCGCGCGTCCCGCCGCATGCGCGGCTTCCAGCATGCCCTCGCGGTTGACCGGGTCGGGCCGCTGCACGGCCGCCATAAGATGCTGTAACGCCAGGTCAAGCGCCCGGCGCGCGTACGCTCTCGATTCGTCCGTCGCGCCCCTGGCCCACTGGGATTCGACCGCCTGCGCGAGGGCATCCATGCCCGAGCACGCCGTCTGAAACGGCGGCATGGAATACGTCCACTCCGGAATCAACAACACGTGACTCGGCCGCATGGTTTCATGCGCGATGGAGTTCTTCACGGCGCCGCGGTACATGACCGCGAAATGCGTGGCTTCGCTGCCGCTACCCGCCGTGGTGGGCACAGCCAACAACGCATGAACGGGCGGAAGGCCCGCCGTCATATCGCCCCCTTCGGCATACGGACCCGGCTCACGCGCTCCGAAATGATTGATCAGCTTGGCCATGTCCATCACGCTGCCGCCGCCGACGGCCACAAGCCTTTGCACATCATGCCGCCGCAACAACTCCACGCCCCGCAGGGCATCTTCTTCCTTGGGATTGGCCGAAAATTCAGAGAATACGACGCATCTATCGGTTAAGACGCGATCCAACACTTTGGCGGCCCCGGAATTCCGGTAGGAATCCTGACCGCGCACCAAGAGAATCCGATTCGGCGGCACATCCCCCAGAAAGTCCCGAAGAAAGGCTTCGCACCCTTTCAGTCCGCGATGAACGACCTGCGTCATGTTTGCGGATTCCGGCCCGATTGAAGGTAGCGCATGAAGGCTTCTTTGTTTTGCTCAGGCGTCGTCTTGGGACGCCCCAGGTCCGGCCGGGCGCCCTTGGCGACCCGCACTTCAAGGAACGTCGGGCCCTTGGCTGCGAAAAGTTCCGACAGCGCCCCGGTCAAGGCCTTCGCGTCTTCCACGCGATCCGCCCGCCGATAGCCGCAGGCCCGGGCCACGCCCACCAAATCCGCGTCGAATCCCACCGT
>SKZA01000068.1 GCA_007127595.1 Kiritimatiellia bacterium | reverse complement strand
GAACACAACCCGAACGAAATCTGGTCATCGCAAAGCAGCGTGGCCGTGGAAGCGGTGGCGGACGCGGGGTTGTCGGCGTCCGATATCGCCGCCATCGGGATTACCAACCAACGCGAGACGACCATTGTCTGGGATCGTTCAACCGGCAAGCCCATACACCACGCCATTGTCTGGCAGGACCGACGCACTGCCGATTTCTGCGCGGAATTGAAGAAAAAAGGTAAGACCCGGCTTATCCGGTCGCGTACCGGTTTGCTGCCCGACCCGTATTTTTCCGGGACCAAAGTGCGCTGGATTCTGGATCACGTGAAGGGGGCGCGAAAGAAGGCCGAAAAGGGTGACCTGGCGTTCGGCACCGTGGACACCTGGCTGATTTGGAAACTGACCGGTGGCAAGGTGCATGTCACCGACCCAAGCAACGCTTCGCGGACGATGTTGTTCAACATCCGCAAAGGGGAGTGGGACGATGAACTGCTGGATCTGTTGCACGTTCCGCGGGCGATCCTGCCTGATGTGCGTTCCTCCAGCGAAGTATACGATGAGGCGTATGGCCGCTCGTTCTTGTCCGGTGTTCCGGTGGCGGGCGTAGCGGGCGACCAGCAGGCGGCGCTTTTTGGCCAGGCCTGCTATCGCTCCGGCATGGGGAAGAATACGTATGGCACCGGTTGTTTTCTACTCATGCTCACGGGCGACAAGTTGGTGCAATCCAAGAATAATCTCCTGACCACGGTGGCGTGGAAGATCGGGGATAAGACGGAATACGCGCTGGAAGGCAGCATCTTCATCGGGGGCGCCGTTGTGCAATGGATTCGCGACGGGCTTGGACTGATCCGGTCCTCATCGGAGATTGAGAAGCTGGCCGGAAAGGTGAAATCGTCCGAGGGCGTATATCTGGTGCCGGCCTTTGCAGGGCTGGGCGCGCCGCATTGGGATCCGTACGCGCGCGGGACGCTTGTGGGCATGACGCGCGGTACGACGGACGCGCATATCGCGCGCGCGGCGCTGGAATCCATCGCTTATCAGTCGCACGACGTGTTGAAGGCGATGGAAGCCGATGCTGGGATCAAGCTCAAGGAACTGCGCGTGGACGGCGGAGCGAGTGTGAACGATCTGCTGATGCAGGATCAAGCCGACCTGCTACGTGTGCCGGTGATTCGTCCGCGCATTACTGAGACAACGGCGCTCGGCGCGGCGTACCTCGCGGGTCTTGCGGTGGGTTTCTGGCAGGACCGCGACGAGATTGCAAAACAATGGGCGGTGGACAAGTCGTTCAAGCCACGCGCAAAGACCCGGGACGTGAAGGAGCGACTAACCGAATGGAACCGGGCGTTGGAACGGGCGAAGGGGTGGGTCTCAAATGCAGAATAGGGGACTGGAGGGACGACCTCCGTGTCGTCCATTCCGTTATGCGGATCGGGACCGCGCGATGATGATTTGCTGTCTGATATTTGGAGTGCCCAACTTTTTATACGCGGTGAGGGCACCGCGTCTCCATAAAGGCCCCTAAATGGAGCCCCGCTGCCCTCAGCGGGGTTACGGGGTGTCAAGCCGCCGCACCCCAGACTAGAATCGAGCCAACATGAACCGCGAACGCATACTCGATAAAGTCCGCGCCCGTGCCGAGCCGTGGGAGATCCTCGTCATCGGCGGTGGCGCAACCGGTTTGGGCGTCGCCGTGGACGCCGCCTCGCGCGGTTACGCGACCTTGCTGCTCGAACAACACGATTTCGCCAAGGGAACCTCCAGTCGCAGTACCAAACTGATCCATGGCGGCATTCGTTATCTCAAGCAGGGCAATATCGGGCTGGTCATGGAGTCGCTCAAAGAACGTGGCCGCCTGTGTCGCAACGCGCCGCACCTGGTTCATCATCATTCCTTCATCGTGCCGATCTATACCTGGTGGGAAGGCCCGTTCTATGGCGTTGGCATGCGTATCTACGATCGCATGGCCGGCGACCTCGGATTAAAGCCTTCCAAATCCTTGTCGCTGGAAGAAACGCGTAAACGCCTGCCCACGATTGAGCCCGAAGGTTTGCGGCGCGGCGTAATCTATTATGATGGGCAGTTCGATGACGCGCGACTGGCCGTAAGTCTCGCCCGGACCGTCGATGATCTCGGCGGATGTCCGCTGAACTACATGAAGGTTGTCGGTTTCATCAAGGACAAGGGCGTTGTGGCCGGTGTGGAGGTTCGCGACGAACTATCCGGCAACGAAATCGAGGTGCGCGCCCGTATTGTGGTCAACGCCACCGGCGCATATACCGACAGCATCCGTAAGTTGGACGACGCCGCATCGCCCGACATGATCGCGGCCAGTCAGGGGTCGCATATCGTCTTGTCGCGAGATTTTCATCCGGGCGAAAGCGCTATCATGATCCCGCATACGGAAGACGGTCGAGTCCTCTTCGCCGTGCCGTGGCATGACCACGTCATTGTCGGCACGACGGATGTTGGGGTGAACGACATCCCGTTGGAACCGCGGCCCATGAGGGAGGAATTGGATTTTCTGCTGACCCATGCCGCCAAATATCTGACGGGCGATCCGACGCCGTCCGACGTGTTGAGCACCTTCAGCGGCTTGCGACCGCTGGTCAAAGGGGAAGGGGGCGCCTCTACGGCGGCGTTATCGCGCGATCATAGCATTGTGATAGCGGAAAGCGGTTTGATTACGATTGCGGGCGGGAAATGGACGACGTATCGCAAGATGGCGGAAGATACCGTTGATCAGGCGGAGACATTGGCGGGTTGGGACGAGCGTCCGTGCCGCACGGCGACGTTGCCGGTACATGGCGCGTCGGAGGACGCGCCGGTCGAGCCGCACCTACATGTGTACGGCAGTGACACGGCTGCGTTGTGTGCCATGGCCGACGAAATGCCGGAGGGCCGCTCGCCGTTGCACGAGGCGTTGCCCTATTGGCGGGCCGAAGTGATCTGGGGGGTTCGTCACGAAATGGCGCACACCATCGAGGATGTCCTGGCCCGGCGTATGCGGGCCTTGTTTCTCAACGCGCGGGCCGCGGTGGAGATAGCGCCGACGGTCGCCGAACTGATGGCGGGCGAGTTGGGTTGGGATGACGACATGCGCCGACAACAGATCGCGCAATTTATGGAGACGGCGAGTGGTTATCTCATGCCCGAGAATTCGAGAGAATGAATAGGAGCGCGACACGCCGGCATGGAGGGACGACCTCTGTGTCGTCCCGTTCCTGATCCGGACCATGGTCGGACGGGACAGAGCCCGTCCCTCCATGTGCCCTGGGATGCCCTTTGGTTTGGAGGGCGAGGCTCCCGCCGAGCCGTGTTTGGTCCAGTGTCCGTCTTCATTTTCGCGGCTCCGCAGAGCGTCGCCCTCCAAGTCCTTGGGGATGCCCTTTGGTTCGGAGGGCGAGGCTCCCGCCTCCGCGATGCTTCGGCGCGGCATGCCCGCCGAGCCGAAACGCGGGATCCCCTCTCAGACCAACCCGCTCAATTCATCCACCAACCGTTCAAAGCGTTGCAGAGCCGTCTTCACCGGTTCGGGCGAGGTCATGTCCACCCCGGCGTCGCGCAACTGTTCCAGGGGGAACTTGCTGCCGCCCGACTTGAGAAAGTCCAGGTAGCGTTCCCGTTCCGGCTCGCCGCCGTTGATAACCTGCTCATACAGCGCGAGGGCCGCGGACATGCCCGTGGCGTACTTGTAGACATAGAAGGCGGAATAGAAATGGGGGACCCGCAATCCTTCCAGGGCGCTGTGTTCCTCTAGCGGCACCGCCGGACCGAAATATTGCGTTAATAATTCGCGATACACGGCGGTCAGGGAATCGACGGTGAGCGGTTCGTTGCGTTCCACCATGGCGTGCGTCGTGCGCTCGAACTCGGCAAACATGGTCTGCCGGAACAACGTCGCCAACGTGTCGTCCACCTGCTTATTAATCAAATACGCTTTCAACGCCTCATCGTCCGTCGTGGCCAACAGATGGCGCGCCAGTAGTTGCTCGTTGAAGGTGGACGCCACTTCGGCGACGAAGATGGTGTAGTTGTAATGCTGAAACGGCTGATGCCGGACGCTGTACCAGGAGTGCATAGAGTGGCCTGCCTCATGGGTCAGCGTGAACATGTCGTTCAGGACATCTTCCTTGTAATTCATGAGAATGTACGGGTCGCCGTTATAAGACGGAGCGGAAAAGGCGCCGGACCGTTTGCCTTTATTTTCGTAGCGATCCACCCAATGACCGGTCAACCCCTCGCGCAGAGCGTTCACATACTCGTCCCCGAGCGGCGCCAGTGACGTGGTGACCGCTTCCACAGCCTGCTCATAGGTGTAGTGCGTCTTCACGCCTTTCACGAGCGGCACGCGCGTGTCGTAGAGCCGCAGTTCGTCCAAGCCCAGGGCTCGACGACGCACATCGTAGTATCGGTGCAGCACCGGCAAGTGTGCGTGCACCGATTCAATCAATTGATCGTAGACCGTGATGGGCACATCGTCACTGAACAGAGCGGCTTCAATGGCCGAGGGGAAGTTGCGTACACGCGCGCGGTAGACATCCTGTTGGACGCTGCCGCTGTAGAGTGCGGCCAGCGTATGCTTATGCGCTTCGAACTCGGCCAGATATTGCAGATAAGCCGCTTTGCGCACTTCGCGCTCCGGATGTTGTATGAAAGACGCGTAGGACGCATGGGTCAAAGGTCGGACGCCGTCGTCCGTCTGGATTTCGCCGAACTGCATGTCGACATCGGTCAGCGCGTTAAATCCGTTACGCGGCGTGTGTGCGAACTCCGACTGCATGGCCAGCAGTCGTTCTTCCGGTTCGGATAGGATGTGCGGCTTGTGCCGTAACAGCTTCCGAAGAAATATCCTGTAGGGTTCCAAGGTTTCGGATTCCAGCCAACCGTTGATGGCCTCATCAGGAATCGCCTGGATCTCCGGCGTGACGAAGCTGGAACGCGCCGAATACGCGGTGGCGATGGAGACGTACCGCGCCAAGCGGCCTTGCGCGGCGCTATCGCCCAGATCCTCGCTGACGCGCAAATGCGCGTAGTAGCCCAGTCGTTCCTCCAGCAGTCCCAGCTCGAACAGGAAATCGAGGGCCTCACGCAGCCGGGCTGGGGATTGGCCAAGCGTCCCCTTGAAGTGCTCGATTTCCGGCGCGCGCTGTTCGAATTTCGTAAGTCCCGCCTCCCATGCCGGATCGTCCGGAAAGAGCTTGTGCAGGCTCCACTTGTGTTCGTCGGGCACCTCGGCGCGAAGCGGCGTTTTATGGGTTTGTGTATTCATCGGTGTTGTAGGGCGGCTCATCAAGCCATGATCCCCGACCGGGGTCAAGTCACTCCCGCGCCCAAGGCGGATTCTTGAATAGTCACAATTTGCTGCCGATCAATGACGAATGACGAAATACCCAAGGCCGAATGAAACCCGAATACCGAAAGTCAACCTGTCACACAGACTTGCGCGATGTGCTGACAAACAGCGCGATACAAGCATGAAGCCAAAAGGTGACCGCTACTCTGTGTGGCATTGATTCGGACTTCGTGCTTCGGGTTTCATTCGTGCTTGGGTATTTGGGTACTTCGTCATTATATGCCAATGACTTACGCAGCTGCGTGAATACGCGCTGTATCGGGCCGGCGGAACGATGGTGATTGACGGTGAAGGATTCAAGCTGTTACGCTTCGGCGCTCGATACAACAACGACAGGGGATGACATGGGACTGCGCGTTCCAACAAAGAATAATACGAAATTGGAGCAGTTGCTGGAGGCGATTGAGGCGGATCAGGAACTGAACCAGCTCTGGCGTTCGGCAAACGTCAACGCCGTGGACCGCTTCGGTATCAGCGATCACGGGGAGGTTCATATCCGCATCATTACGAACGCCGCCCTGCGCGTATTGCGTTTACTGGTGGACGGCGGCGTGACGCCGAGCGTGGTGCAGGATCACGGGCTGACGGCGGAAGACGCCGAGGTGATCGTGGTGCTGGCCGCGGCGCTACACGATGTGGGCATCTCCATCCACCGCGACGACCATGAGCGGTACAGCCTGATCATCGCGTATCCGAAAGCGCGGCAACTGCTGTCCGGCATTTACGAGGACCCGGCGCTGACCGCCATGGTAGCCGAAGTGCTGCACGCGATCATTGCGCACAACTCCGATCAGCGCTGTCTGACCATTGAGGCGGGTTGCGTGAAACTTGCCGATGCGTTGGATATGACCGAAGGTCGTTCCCGGATTCCCTTTGATTCGGGGCAGGTCAATATCCATTCGGTATCGGCCCTGGCCGTCAAATCCGTCCAGATCAACAAGGGCGAGATCAAGCCCGTGCGTATCGAAGTCGAACTCCACAATTCCGCCGGGATCTTTCAGATGGATAACCTGTTGCGGAAGAAGCTGCATAACTCGACGCTGGTTCCCTACGTTGAAGTGCGCGCCGCGATCGTGGAAGGGGAGACCGAGAAGCGGTTGATCACTGAGTACAGGCTCTAGCCTGCGCGTTGCATGGGGCGGAAGATTTAAACGCAAAGCCCGCGAAGTTCACAAAGATCGCAAAGGTGTCTTTTTTGCGGTGAGGGAGAAGTCGTTTTCTCGTTCGGCTTAATCGGTATGTGGCTGCCGTCCACCTGGAATATTGGAATCCAGAAAATTGTGCCAGATTATTGGAGGGACGACCTCCGTGTCGTCCCGTTCCTGATCCGGATCGTGGTCGGACGGTAGAGAGCCCGTCCCTCCATGAGTATGTGCAGGCCGCAATAGTCAAAGGGTGTGGCGATTATTGCCGGGACACAACCCTAGTGCCGATAGCGTTGCTTGAGCAGGTAGTCGATGTGCGGTGCGAATAGATCGGGTTCCAACAGAAACGCGTCGTGTCCCTTGTCTGAATGGGCGGTGATATGGTGGCAGTTCATGCCCGCATTCTTCATGCAGCGCACCAATTCGACCTGTTCTTCCGGATAGAAGCACACGTCGGTATCAATGCTGAACACCAGGGCCCGCTGATGACGGCAGCGTTCAAAGAGTTCCTTGATCGTTTGAACGTTGGCGTCATGCAAAAGATCGTATCGCTGCCAGGCGGACACGATGCGCAGGTAGGTGTTGGCGTCGAATCGTTCCACAAACTTTTGCCCCTGGTGCAGCATGTACGATTCCATGGCGTTCGTTAACTTATACGCGCGAAGTTCCGGTTCGCGCCGCACGATCTCTCCGCGCGCCCGTTGTTCAAGCGTATTCAGCGATACGTAGGTCTTGTGCGCGATCATGCGCGCCAGCGCCAGGCCGCGTCGCGGCGGCTCGCCGTCATAGTAGTCGCCCCCATTAAAGTCCGGGTCCTCTTCAATGGCATAGATTTGCTCGAAGTTGAGGATGCGTTGGAGAGTGCTGACCGTCATGCCCGATGACATCGGGAGGATATTGCGTACGCGGTCCGGATAGCGCGTGGCCAGGTTCAGCGTCAGCATGCCGCCGGTGGAAGGGCCGATGGCGGCGTGCAGCGTCCGGATACCCAAGTGATCCAGCAGCAGGAGCTGCGAATCGACGATGTCGCTGATCGTGAACATCGGGAACTCCCGGCCATACGGCTTGCCGGTCTCGGGGTTGATCGAGCGCGCGTCGGTGGAGCCATAGCAGCCTCCGATGTAATTGGCGCAAATGACGAAGAACGTGTTGGTGTCAATCGCCCGGCCCGGGCCGATATAGCCGTCCCACCAACCGACATGACATTCGTCGGTCCACAATCCGTCCGCCTCAGGCAGGTCCGTGTTGATGCCGGCGGCGTGCGCGCTGCCCGAGAGCGCGTGAAAGACCAGGACGGCGTTATCCTTGCGTTCGTTAAGTTCGCCGTATGTTTCGTACGCGAGTCGCAGGTTGTTCAGCGCAGACCCGTCCTGAAAGCGAAACGGCTCTTCCGTATCCTCCGCAAAGTGGAAGAGTTTGGTTTGGACATGGCCTATGCCGGAATCGGACGACACACACTATTCTCCGCTATGCACATGATGATGGCGTGGAGGAGTTGCCGTCCGCTTCCAGGACGGCAACTCCAATTCTTACATCATAGTCAGGCGGTCGCGGACTGCAAGGCTTGATCGATATCGGCGAGGATGTCGTCGATATGCTCGATCCCGACCGAGAGGCGAACCATTTCGGGCGAGATACCCGCTCCGCGCTGTTGCTCATCGTTCAACTGGGAGTGCGTCGTTGTGGCCGGATGAATGGCCAAGCTCTTCGCATCGCCGACGTTGGCCAGATGCGAGAACATCGTGAGTGATTCAATGAATTTCGCGCCCGCTTCCTTGCCACCCTTGATACCGAACACGACCATCGCGCCGCCTTTACCGTTCAGGTACTTGACGTTCTTCTGGTACTCCGGATCGTCCTTCAGGCCGGGGAAACGTACCCATTCGACGAGCTTATGGGCTTTCAGGTGTTCGGCCACCGCCAGGGCGTTCTGGCAATGACGCTCCATGCGCAGGGGCAGTGTTTCGATGCCCTGCATGAAGATCCAGGAGTTGTCGGGCGAGATGCACGCGCCGAGATTGCGCAACGGTACCGTGCGCATGCGCAGGATATAAGCCAGCGGGGCGAGCATTTCGGGCAGGTCATGGCCCCAGCGCAAGCCGCCGTACGAAGTGTCCGGCGTGTCGTACAGCGGATGTTTGCCGGTATTCCATTTGAAGCGACCGGAATCCACCACCACACCGCCGATGCCGATACCGTGTCCGCCGAGCCATTTGGTCAGCGAATGAATCACGATATCCGCGCCGAACTCGATGGGGCGGGTGAGGTAGGGGGTCGAAAACGTCGAATCCACCAACAGCGGCAAGCCGGCGTCGTGTGAGATCTTCGCGATGGCTTCGAGATCGGTGACTTCGAGGGCGGGATTGGAAACGGATTCCACGAACACCGCGCGGGTTTTGTCGTCAATCGCCTTTGCCACGTTCTGCGGATCCTGCGTGTCAACGAACTTCACGGTAATGCCGAGCGTCGGCAGGATGTCGTTGAACTGCGTGTACGTACCGCCGTACAAGTTGCGCGCGGACACAATATTGTCGCCCGCCTGCGCAAGGTTGATGACGGAATAGAAAACGGCGGACGTGCCGGAGGCGATGCCGAGGGCGGCCAACTCATGGGCGCCTTCAAGCAGGGCCACACGCTTTTCCAGCGCGTCGGTTGTGGGGTTCATCAGACGCGTGTAGATGTTGCCCAATTCTTTTAATGCGAAAAGATTGGCCGCGTGTTCCGTGTCCTTGAACTGATAGCCGGTGGTGCGATACACGGGGATGGCCCGTGACGACGTGGCCGGGTCCGGTTGCGTTCCACCATGCAGGCATAGCGATTCCAACTTCATGTGCTGACTCCTTTCATTAAACTACATTAAGTCGATAAGGTTATGTACATTAACAGAGATGTTTGCATTTGCAATATAAATCTGAAAGTATATTAATGTCTATGTGTAAGTGCACGCCTGATCAGGCTGTTAGCAAGGCAGGATCCAGTTTATTACCCACCGGCCCGCATGATTCAGGGCGGCGTGCAGTGAAGGAGGCGAGTAACCCCCTCAAGGACAGTGAACAGGCGGCGGTAGTGTTTCCGTCGCACAAGGGACAGAGAAACATATATGCTGAAGAAGATAATCAATAGCGTCAGAAAAGCCGTTAACGGAGACGAAACAAGTACCGCGCCCGCCACGGTCACAGAACCTCGAAGCCAATCAAAGAAACAGCCTGCCGCGCGTAAGCGCGAGGTGTGGGAACCCGGGAAAGGGTCGTCCGCAAAGAGATCAAGCAGGAAAGAGTCCACGCCGGACACACCGGCCGCTGCCACGGAGGCGTCCTCATCGGAGCAGCCGTCAGAGCAGTCGTCGGAACCGCCGAAGAAGCGGCGTCGCAGGCGCCGTAGGCGTAAGCCATCCGGTCAGCAGCAGGACCAAGATCAAAATCAGAATCGGGCAAGCGAACCTACGGAGAAGGTCGAGATATCGGAGAACCCGCCGCCGGCACCCACACCGCCATCAAGCGGGCATAAGCCGAAGAATATTGCGGCTTTTGAAGGGCAGTTGAAGTTCGACGACATGGATATTCCCGATCCGATCAAAAAGGCCCTCGACGAAATGCATTTCAAGGTCACCACGCCCATCCAGGCGCAATTGCTGCCGATTGCCTTGGCCGGGCGCGATGCCGCCGGTAAAGCGCAAACGGGTACGGGCAAGACTGCCGCGTTCCTCATTTCGATCTTTACGCATTATCTACGAAACCCGATCCAAGGCGATCGCCCGCACGGCACGCCGCGTTCCTTGATTCTCGCTCCGACGCGCGAACTGGCGCTCCAGATCAAGAAGGACGCTTTGGATATCGGTCGTCATTGCGGCCTGCACACCGTTGCCGTGTACGGCGGCATGGATTTCGACAAGCAGCAGCGCGAATTGGAACAGCCGGTCGATGTCATCGTGGCTACACCGGGGCGCTTGCTGGACTTCATCAACCGCCGAGTGATCAACCTGAAGCAGGTGGAAACGTTGGTCATTGACGAGGCCGACCGCATGCTTGATATGGGGTTCATTCCGGACGTGCGCAGGATCGTACGCATGACCCCGCACCCGGAGAAGCGGCAGACGCTCTTGTTCAGCGCGACCCTGACACCCAACATCATGCGGCTGGCCGAGCAGTGG
>SKZA01000273.1 GCA_007127595.1 Kiritimatiellia bacterium | reverse complement strand
GCACCCGGGACGGTACGGATAACGGACACGGAAGTGGATGCCCTCGCCAATTATCTACGGGAGCCCCCGGACACCGTCCGGGCACGGTGTCTGTCCTCACACGGTACAGACTGGCGGATACGCGAAAAGGAGAACGGCGATTGCCTGTTCTTTAACGGACGCTGCACGATCTATCCGGTGCGTCCGACACAATGTCGAACGTATCCGTTCTGGTTCAAAAACTTGCGCTCGGAGGAGACGTGGAAGAAGACGGCCGCGGAATGTCCGGGCATCGGCCAGGGACGCCTGTTCAGCGAGGAAGAAATCCTCGGCCTGATCCACGAGGAGCTGGACGCCGGTCAGCGGTAATACGGGTTCGTGCCCGCCGCATGGTCCGTGACGTCGATCACCTCGCCCACTTGCGGGCAGACTTCGCGGATGGCCGATTCGACCCCCTGCTTCATCGTCATCTGCGAGGCGGCGCAACCTTGGCAACCGCCGCCCATCTCGATGAAAACGTTCCGGTCCTCCACTTTCACGAGCGAGACGAACCCGCCGTGCGATGCAAGGGCCGGATTGATGTGCTGCTCCAGCAGTTGCTCAATGACATCCGCCATGTCCGCTTCGGGCGCCACCTGAATGGCGTCTATCGCCGCCTGTGAGATCGGCGGTTCGCCGGAGGTCAGCGGCCCCTTGATGGCCGGCAGGATATCCTTCGCCATTTCCGGCCAGGGCGTCGGCACGTTCTTCGAGAGCGTGATGCTATCGCCCGAGACTTTGACCCTAGTGATGCCTTCAATCGCAAACAAGGCGTCGGCCAGCGGCGATCCCATGGATTCCTCCGCCGACTTGAAGATCACCGTCCATTCCTCGAGGATCGGGCGGTTCACCTGAAACTTGCACATATTCGGATCCGGCAAGAATTCGCCGGTGACTTTCAGTTCATTTTCAGCAGACATAGATAAGCTCCCAATAACAGATGTAGTGTATCGCAAATTCGCCCCGGATCAATATCGGGAAACATATCTCTTAATGTTCCAGGGACGACACGGAGGTCGTCCCTCCAGCGGGTCTGCCATTGCTTTCTGGAGGGACGGGCTCTGTCCCGTCCGGGCAACGCTCCGCGGAATCGAATTGGCGTCCATTTGTGTCTATTCGCGGTTCGCCTTATTCCCCGCCCAGACGCGCACAAACGGATTGGCCTTGGATTTCATATGATCCAACGCACTGATCAGGATAAATCCGAACACACACAAGCCCAGCGAGGTCCAGAACACGCCACTCCCGAAATCGGGCAGGACATTGTGCTCGACCATGGGCACCAAGTCGCCGTGCCGGTTCTCCATCCATTCCTGCACTTCCTTGAAGGGCCAGATCCTGCGCAAGGAGCCCAGCATGAAGCCGATCAACAGCGTCACCGTCACCTGATGATAATGCTTCAGCAACCAGCTCAAAATACGAGCGAACACCATGATGCCGAGCACCATGCCCGCCACGGCCGGGGCCAGGGCGATGACATCGAGTTCCTTCACCGCATTGATCACAAACTCGTACTGCCCGAGAATCAGCAGAATGAACGAACCGGAAATGCCGGGCAGGATCATGGCACAAATCGCCACCGAACCACTCAGGAACAGGGTCAACGGATCGTTCGGCATATCCATCGGCACGCGCCCGACGATCACGTAGGCGACGAGCGTCCCCACCACGAGCGTCGCCGCCATACTCGGTTTCCAGTGCACATGCGCGCTGACGGCGACAATGGACGCCGAAACCAACCCGAAAAAGAACGCATAGAGCGGGACCGGATGATGTTCGAGGAGCCACGAGAGGATACGCGCCAGGGACAGCACCGCGCCGCCCAGCCCGCCGCCGAGCGCGATGATGAACTTCCAGTTCACATGTTCGAGCGCCTCGCGTATGCGAAACGCGAACAGCAGACGCAGGAACTTGGCGTTGACGGATTTGATCGTGTGAATCAATTCTTCGTAGACGCCCAGAATGAACGCCATGGTACCGCCCGACACGCCGGGGACCACGTCCGCCGCACCCATCGCCGCGCCCGTAAACACGAGATAACCGTATTCCCCCGGGGTGCGCGTCTTCTTTTCCACGTTCTCCATAACCTTTGACTCCCAACTGAAATGAGACGCTTATGTATGACGGTTCCCGCGTCTCGTCACTCTTTTTTTCGGGCACACCTCACCCCGTCGGATGGTGGGAGGGAAGAAGGACTCCGAAATCGCGCAAGCGGCGTGGTTACGCGGCGGATGCGCCGCACAACGTGACCGCATCAAGCGCCCACCTTCAGCAATGCTTCATCGCGCGACGAGCAGACTGAAACCAATTCGGGAAGATGAATCAACTTCATCACCTCAAGGATATTCGGCGCCACCTCGTAAATGGCGAATGCGCCCCCCTGCTCCTTGCAGCGACGGCTGAATACGTTGAGTTGCCCCATGCACATGCTGTTGATGTAACTCAGGTCCGAAAAGTCCAGGATCACGCGCGCCTCGGGCTGTTCGCAGAGGGGCAGCACCTCGGCCTTGAGCTTATCCGCCGCAGACGCGTCCACCGCGCCTACCAGCTTCACGTCAATAGCGTTATCAAGACGATCGATCTTGATCTCCAGTGACATCTTCATGGGGAAGATCGTAGCCCGAGTTCGGGCGCGCGGTCAAGCGCCCTCACCCGGCATACTCCCGGGTACGCCCAGGACAAACGCGCATCTTAATCTTTAATGTTTTCGATCCTTTTCAGCATTGATGATGGTTTGTAGGGCCGCCGTAAGGCGGTTCTTCCCG
>SKZA01000167.1 GCA_007127595.1 Kiritimatiellia bacterium | reverse complement strand
TCGTCGGCGCGCATGTCGATCCCGACCAGGTAGCGGCCGTTACCGCCTCGAATAGGCGCATAACCTGACAGGAACACGCCCCACTCGTCTTCGTATAAATCGTCGTCCACCGACGCCACATGGAATCCGAGCAACAATTCGGGAATCACATCCTCATATACCCGGCCCGGCATGGCCTGTGCATCGGTCTCGTCGGAATCCACGACGAAATGCACCTCCCCGTTTTCGCGCCGCATGATGTAAAGGTACGCGATGTCCGGGTTCGTTCGGCGTACGCGACGCAATTTCTCCAGCGTCTCTTTATAGATATCCAACTGCACGTCCTCGGCGGACCGAATCACGTCCAATTCGCGCGCATCGATGCTCTGACTCAACAACGCCGCGCTATTCTGCAGTCGTGACTGCAGACTGCGCACCAGATTGTCCATCGCGCGCACATAGAAGAAGGTGCCGACGCTGCCCGACACCAGGAAGACCGCCACGATGTGACTGATAAAGAGCTTGGTTGAATACCTGTAGCGAAGCTGCGGCGCCCACTTCATCTGTCCCCTCCTCTCGGATGGGTCCATCGTTGCACGCCTGCACCCAAAGAGCAATCAGGAAAACCCCCGCCCGGGCATAGGGAATTCATGTCATGATGGCCTTTACGCATCGCAACCGCTTGCCAACAGGGTGCGGCTTCGTCACGATCTTTCGCCAACTGCGACCCGGCCGCTATCGAAGAATAAGGAGTTCATGTCATTATGGAAAAGTCGCCCGTCATAAAGTTTGCCAGCGGAGAACAAATCCCCATCGAACTGCACAAGGTCCGCACGGTACAGAAGTTGCAACTGAAACCGATTGAGGAACGGCTCGAAGCCATCAAGGCCGCCGGTTACAACTCCTTCCTCATGAGCACGCGCGACATCTTCCTCGACATGCTCACCGACAGCGGCACCAACGCCATGAGCGATCAGCAGATCTCATCCATGCTTCAGGCCGACGACGCGTATGCCGGTTCGCAAAGTTTCGATCGCGCGAAGAAGGCCGTGCGGGACGTATTCGGAACCAAATATTTTCTGCCCGTCCATCAGGGTCGCGCGGCTGAACACCTTATCGCCCAGGCCTTTGTCAAACAGGGCCATATCGTGCCGATGAATTATCATTTCACCACCACCAAAGCGCACTTCGAACTTCCCGGCGGCTCGATTGATGAGATTTTCACGGCGGAAGGGTTGAAGATCAAGAGCAGCTTTCCCTTCAAAGGAAATATCGATATCGACAAGCTCAAGGCGCTCATCAAGAAGCACGGCGCAGATAAGTTTCCCTTCATCCGCATGGAGGCCTCCACGAATCTCATTGGCGGCCAGCCGTTCTCCATCGCCAATATGCGTCAGGTCCGCAAGGTCTGCGACCAATACGACATCATGCTCGTGCTCGACGCCAGCCTCATCGGCGAGAACGCCTATTTCGTCAAACAACGGGAAGCCGCCTTCAAGAAGAAGTCCATCGCGGAAATTCTGCACACACTCTGCGGCCTCGCCGATCTCATCTATTTCTCCAGCCGTAAAGTCAGTTCCACGCGCGGTGGCGGCATCTGCACGAATGACGTAAAACTCTACGACAAACTGAAGGACATGGTCATCCTGTACGAGGGCTTCCTCACCTACGGCGGCATGTCCGTGCGCGAGATCGAAGCCATGGCGGTCGGCCTGTACGAAACACAGGATGAAACGGTCATCGGCCAGTCGCCCGCCTTCATCAAATACCTCGTCGATACCCTCGACGCCGCCGGCGTACCCGTCGTCACACCGCCCGGCGGCCTTGGCTGCCATCTGGACGCCTGTGGATTCCTGCCGCATGTGCCGCAGACAGAATACCCGGCCGGCGCCTTGGTCGCCGCGTTCTATCTTATATCCGGCGTACGCGGCATGGAACGCGGCACCATCTCCAGCGTACGTGATGACACCGGTAAAGACGTCCTCGCCGACGTGGAATTGATGCGACTCGCCATGCCCCGGCGCGTCTTCACGCTTTCGCAGGTGAAGTACGTCGCCGACCGCCTGCTATGGCTCCACAAGAACCGCAAACTGGTTGGCGGCCTGAAGTTCGAGTACGAGCCCACCGTGCTCCGCTTTTTCCTCGGCCGGCTTGTGCCGACCAGCGACTGGCCGCAGAAACTCGCGGCCAAGTTTAAGAAGGATTTTGGCGACAGCCTGTAGGGGATTTTCGATTTTCGATTTTCCTGCACTGCGCGCTCTGCGGGAATGACGCCCCGGGTTGCGGCTACGCCGCGCCCTGATCTTTGCGACCTTCTACTCAAAGAGGAGCCAAGGGGATGGACGAACACGCACCACCTCTATATTCTCACGGGATGAGACAACACATCATCCATTTCGGTTCGGTTGCCGTGGGCGCGAAACCCCGCGTGGTCGGAATCATTTCCGACCTGCGCACGGTTCCGTCGTTCCTGTCCGACCCGGCGCCCGGTTGCGACGTTGTTGAACTGCGGCTCGACCACATCGGCGTGACCTCCAGCGACTGGATGGACGCTGCGCACACCATTGAGGAGAAAGGGTATCCGGTTATCGCCACGCTTCGGATACCGGAAGAAGGGGGTAATTGGCGTGGAACCGACGAAGAACGTCGACCGCACCTGCTCGACGCCCTCCAACACTGCGCCTGCGTTGATATTGAATTGCGCAGTCCCTTGCTCGGCGAGTTGGCGGAACAGGCCGAAAAGAACAGGAAAGCTCTGATCGTCTCGCATCACGATTATGAAAAGACACCGGCAACGGACGAGCTGGCGTCCGTAACGGCGCGCGCCGCGGTAAACGGACAGTGCGTGGTCAAGATTGCGGTACGCGTTAATGAAACCGCCGATGTGGACCGCCTGCGGGACTTTCTTACGGGCGGCACATGTGCAATGCCTCTATGCCTGATCGGCATGGGCGATCTTGGCACATCGACACGTATTGAATTCCCGAAACTCGGTTCCTGCCTCGCCTACGGACATATCGACGGCTCCACCGCGCCGGGCCAGTTGTCGTGTCGGGAACTGGCGGAGAAGTTGGACTCGGGCGAACGGTAGAACAGGAGGAAAGGGTTCAGGGTTCAGGGTTCAGGGTTCAGGAGAATACAGCAAGGCGGGGCGAGTGACGAACAAGATTAAGATTAGGATTAAGAGTATGATTAGGATAGAGAAGGACTGAACACTGAACACCGAACACTGAACACTATCCCCCATGCCCATTCACAACGCCGATATTGCCAAGCGCTTCGAAGAGTTCGCCGATCTCCTGGAGATCAAGGGCGACAACCCGTTCCGTATCCGCGCGTATCGCAACGCCGCGCGCGTGGTCGAGGATCTGCCGCATGAACTGGCCGGGATGGTGGAAGAAGAGAAAGATCTCACGAAACTATCCGGCATCGGCAAGGACCTTGCGGAGAAGATTGAAGAGATCGTGAACACGGGCGCTTCGCAGGCGCTCGAAAAATTGCGCAAGGAACTGCCGCCACATATCACGGACCTGCTCAACATCCCGGGACTCGGCCCGAAACGGGTGCGCACCATTTACACCGACCTGAACGTCGGCGACCTGGACGCGCTGAAGAACGCGGCGGAAGAAGGCAAGATCCGCGACTTGCCGGGATTGGGCGAGAAGACGGAGCAGCAAATCCTCGACGCCATCAAGGCGCACGCGGACTCGTCCCGCCGCTTCCTGCGCACATCGGTCGTCGCGTATGCGGACGCACTGGTCGCGCACCTCAAGAAGTTGAAAGGGCTGAAAAAGATCACCATCGCCGGCAGTTATCGACGCGGCCAGGAAACCATCGGCGACCTCGACCTCCTCGCGATCGCAAAAGACGCCAAACCCGTCATGAAACGATTCGTCGAATACGACGAAGTCGCCGACGTGTTGGCGCACGGCGAAACGAAATCGAGCGTCGTGCTGCAATCGGGTGTGCAGGTGGATCTGCGCGTGGTGCCGGACAAGAGTTACGGTGCGGCGCTGCATTACTTCACGGGCAGCAAGGCGCATAACATCGCATTGCGCAAGTTGGCGCAAAAGAAGAAATGGAAACTGAACGAGTACGGGCTGTTCGACGGCGAAGAAGCGGTTGCGGGCAGAACGGAAGAGGAGGTGTACAAGGCGCTGGACCTGCCGTTCATCCCGCCCGAGCTGCGCGAGAATCGCGGCGAGATTGAAGCGGCCACAAAGGGGAAACTACCGAAGCTGATCGAGCTGGACGATATCCGCGGCAATCTGCACGCGCACACAAAATGGTCGGACGGACGGAACACCGTACGCGAGATGGCGGAGGCCGCGGCGGAGGCCGGTCATGAATACATCGCCATCACCGATCACTCCAAGCGGTTGACGGTCGCGAACGGCCTGGACGAGGACCGGCTGATCGCGCAGATGGAGGAGATCGACGAGATCAACGGATCCATCAATGGGATCTCGATTTTGAAAGGCATGGAGGTGGATATTCTGGACGACGGCGAGCTGGATATCGGCGATTCGCTGTTGAAGTTGTTGGACGTCGTCATCATCTCCGTGCACAGCAAGTTCAATCTGCCTTCAGACAAACAGACGGAACGAATCATGCGCGCGATGGACAATCCGTGGGTGACGTTCGTGGCGCATCCGACCGGACGCTATATCGTGAACCGGCCGCCTTATCCGGTGGATGTGCCGCGTCTCATTGAACACGCCAAGCAGCGCGGCGTCTTTCTGGAACTCAACGCGAGCCACGAGCGACTCGACCTGAACGATACGTACTGTCAGCTTGCGAAGCGTGAAGGCGTGAAGATCACGATCAACACCGACGCGCACAGCATTCCGGAAATGGCGCAGATACGCGCGGGCATCACGCAGGCCCGTCGCGGCTGGCTGGAGAAGAAGGACGTGATCAATACGCGCACCCTGCCGCAATTACGCAAACTGCTCCAAAGCACGCGCGGGGAGTGAAGAGAGGGTTCGGGGTTCGGGGTTCAGGTTCCCTTAATCCTAATCCTTCTCCTGGCCGATCCTCGTCGAGGGCCTGCCCTGCGGCGGATGCTTGTTCAGTGCGCACGGCGGGCGCGGGCGGCTTCCGCGAGCTGATCCAGTAGGCGCACCGAATCGTCCCAGCCAAGGCACGCGTCGGTGATGCTTTGGCCATGCACGAGGGGCTGGTCCGGGACCAGGTCCTGACGGCCTTCTACGAGATGCGACTCGGCGGCGACGCCCATGATGCACCGGGCGCCGCTTGCGATCTGCTCGGCGACGGATGTTCCGGAGTCGAGCTGGCTTTGGAAGCCGCCCGGACTGTTCCCGTGCGATAAGTCTATCATCAGGCGTTCCGGCAACCCCGCGCGCTGGAGTTCGGAGCAGGCCGCCCGGACGCTGTCCGCATCGTAGTTCGGCTCGATCCCGCCGCGCAGAATCATGTGGCAATCGGTATTGCCCAGCGTATCGACAATCGCGACCTGCCCGGACTTATGCACGGACAGGAAATGATGCCGTTGCCGCGCAGCCAGGATGGCGGCGACCGCAATGTGTATGTTGCCGTCGGTACCGTTCTTGAACCCGACGGGCGACGAAAGGCCCGAGGCCAATTCGCGGTGTACCTGCGATTCCGTCGTGCGCGCGCCGATCGCCCCCCACGACACGAGATCGCCAATATACTGCGGCGAAATCACGTCGAGAAATTCGCAGCCGGCGGGTACGCCCGCCATGTTGATACGCACCAGCAGATCGCGCGCGATACGCAATCCTTCGTTGATGCGGAAACTGCCGTTCAGATAGGGATCGTTGATCAAGCCTTTCCAGCCAACGGACGTGCGCGGCTTTTCGAAGTACACGCGCATGACAATTTCAAGGTCGTCGCCCAGCCGTTCGCGCTGCGCCCGAATCCGTCCCGCATATTCCAACGCAGCGGCTTCATCATGTATGGAGCAAGGCCCCATCACGACAAGCAGGCGATCGGATTTTCCGTGCAGGATATCGCGGACCCGCATACGCGATTCCGAAATGAACTGCTCCGCAGGCGTGTCCTTGATCGGAAAGAACCGGATCAAGTGCGCCGGCGGCGGCAAGGGCATGATGTGTTCTATGCGCTGGTCGTCGGTAGCCGACATGCGGTCGGCCGGTGTCGACTCCAGCGGGTCATCGTGTATTTCGCTCATGATCAATACCTTATATCCGTCACGGCCGGGCGGCGACCGGAGGACGTATCAGCGGGCAGCATACGGGAAGCCGCCTTGCAGCGCAACCATCCAAACAGGGGACGGCTTTGAACCCGGCTTTGTCTTCTCGCAACGCTCAAGAAGTACGCCATGGCAGGCAGGATGCGGCAAATATTTTTTGAACAGGAGGTCGCAGAGACGGGGGCGGAGGGAGCGAGCTTCCGCGGTCAAGGCCGGCCCCTTTTTTTGTTGATTTGGGGAGAGGGGAGCAACACTTGAAATTTGGACGTTCTGGCCGGAGCCTGAACAGGAGCGAATGAAGACGTGAACGTCCCCGTTCCTCTACCAAATGCCTTTGCGAGTCCGGGCCGAATCGAGTATCGTGGTAGCATGATTCGTCATCGCATTGTGTGCGGCCTTCTCGCCGTCGGGCTCGGCACCCTCCTCATCATGGGCCGCGTGTCCGCCCAGCAAGCCTATATCGGCGGACCACCGGATACGTGGGACATGCAAGCCCTGACGAACGCTCTGGCCGACTTGTCCCCGGATTTGATCCCCGACCTCGACGGCTTCATTGACATGCTCTACGACTATGCGGACGAAAGCTATGTCCCGCGCAACGTCGATGGATTAAGCTTCAAGCGCGTCCCGATGATTAACGAAGTGGTGATCAGCAACAGCATGATGCGGCTACAGAATCCCGGGACAAATGATTCCGTTGTTCTCCGGGTCCATATCGCGATCGAAACATGGTATCCATTCGATGAGGACTTGCAGATGCCCGAGTTCACCGTCCACACGACCGAACCGGAACTCCTTGTGGGGCCGACCGGGTATGGCGCGTTGAATGACATCGCCCTCACCGAGACCGTGCCGGATCCCGCCGGATCGCACGTAGCCCATGACTTTCGCGTAACGCGTTTCACATTCGAATCCAGTACGCATACGGACTCTTGGCCCTTCGTGCTGATGTTGCAAATAATACCGGCGGATATGGAAGTGCGCTTACCGAATGGGCAGTCCGTAGATCGCGTTCCCGGCACATGGCCGCCAACCGCCTTTCAATCTATGATTCCGGTTCCTCATCTACCCTATGACACACCGCAAGGGGTTGGAAACGCCCTCGCCTATTCCGTCGATGACCCGCGCCTCAACTGGAATACAGCGGACTTCTCAATCACGGACGGCCACTGGAGGCCCATGACGCAGACCCTCGGTGCGATGAACACATCTGTCGGAGAGCGCGTCGGATCCGTTCCCGAAGCGGTTGGCAACATGTTTTGTGCACAACGCGCATTGATAAGTGTCGCAGAGGTCACAAACCTGCTGTACCACGCCGATGCCCACTGGCAACCCGTGCGGTTGTTCGCACCGGATCCGAATGATACGGCGCGCATTATCGACAGACTGACCGTCAACCCTGACTCGATGGGCACACCGTACTCATGGCTCATCGGGCAGGGGTACACCAACGATCTGGATACGGCCGAGTTCGAAATCGGCGACAATGAACATGAGCTGTGGGAGTCCTACACGGCCGGATTGATCCCGGACGATCCGGAATCTCGACTACAACTCCTTGCCTTCCAACCTCCCGACCGGGTGGTGTTTCAATCGATGGAAGGACGACTCTACTCGATTCTGTTTACGCCTTCGCTGACAAACCCGGATTGGCAACATGCCGTCACACATTATATTCCGGGTACGGGCGACATCCTGCATATTCCCCTCGACCTGATCCATCCCGGCGGATCGTATCGCCTCATCGTGCATAAGCCGTGAGGGCACGGCGGCTACGAAGAAAACTGCAATGTCGCCGCACCCGCCCTGAAGTAGGCTTTTCACTTCAGGGCCCGCCTCCGGCGGGACGCCCTCGTCGCGGATTTTGAGATAGGTTCTAATCAAAATACACAAAGACGCTGAACCGGTCGAATCGGTCGGGATCGGCGGTTACATCCAGGATCGTCAATCGCCGCTCCAACACATCCACGTCATCGCGGTAATTGCGCTCTCCGTTGCGTTCATCCAAAACCATCCGATAAACGCCCGGATCTACATCGTAGGCACGCCAGCGCCTGGCGCGCACACGTGATTGTTCGTCGCCGTCAATGAAGACGTTGATCTCGCGGGAAGTGCGGTTATCCACGATGATGCTGCCCTGCCCGCTCGGCGGACGGTGATCCAACCGGTCATCACGAAAGCAGGCGGTCACAAAGAACCCGCCGACCAGCAGCGCCGGCAGAAGCGCGGCCAAACACCCTCGTTTGATACGTTGCACGTTCATATACGGATAGTATACCCCTGCGGGAAGCGGGTGTCTATGACCTGAACCGCAGATGTGCGGGGGCACAATTCATCCGCCCGGCGTCGGATTTTCGGACGGGGGCGTTGCGGGGGCCGGCGCCGATCCGCCCCAGTTCTCGGCCTTCGTCTTCAGTTCGCGGAACTTGCCCGAAACGTTATCGAGTTTCGCTTCCCATTCGGGGTTCGGGGTCTGGCCTTCGGTGACGGTGAAAAACACCTGCATCAAAGCGGTCATGCCGATCGGTTCGATCACGGCCTGTTTCACGCCCCAGGCAAAAACAACCGCCAGAACAAGCGTCAGCGGGCCGGCGGCGCCGGGGAACAAGCCGACGAGCAAGGCCACGGGACCGAGCACAATCAGAAAGACCAGGAACGTCAGCACCCAGATGAATACGGCGAGCCATACGGCGTTCTTGAGAAAGGACGTATAGTTTTGCGCATAGAGGATCAGCGCGGTCTGGCTGGATTTCCACGGGTTCGTCGAGCGCGTGCGCATGATATATGCGAGAATGACTTCGTCGAGATAGGTCAAGGACAGGTTGACGATGGTGTTGAGAAAACTGACCAACCCTTTCGCCCCCGGGACCGGCAACAGGCTCGCGATGCTGAGGAATACGCGATTGAAGGCGCGCAGGATGCCTTTGATCAATTGGTCGAGCCCGAACAGGAGCGAGGACTCAGCGAAACGTTCCCGCACTTTTTCTCGTGCGTAGTCGATCTGTCCCCTGCCGCCGGGGATTTCCTTGCCATCGGCCAACTCGACCAGGACGGCGATGTGTCCGGCCTTGACGATATACAAGAGGTATTCGCGAATGAAGTACATGATGCCGCCGGCGATGCCGAATCCGATGAGGCCGCCCCAGAATCCGCCGGCCGGTGCGTTGTCCGCAATATGGCCCATGCCGTAGCCGATTCCGGCGCCCGTGCCCGTGATGAGGACAAAGCCGACCGTGATGCCGAAGTAGATGAGAAACCGAAAGATGAGAAAAGGCATCGTCTGCCGCATAAGGCCCAACACATTGCTGAAACTGAAATTCTTTTTCATGATGATTGTCCTTCTGGTGTTGCCGTGTTCCCAAACCCATGCCTATATATCCTTGCCCAAACGGAGTCAATGCAAGCCGCGAGCCGCATGGTACGCGCCTGAAGATCCATGAACATGCTGCTGTTTCTATTCTGGAGTTCCTTCGTCATCGGCCTGTCCGGCGCGATGATGCCGGGACCGGTGTTGACGGCCACGGTTAGCGAGGTCATGAAGCGCGGGTTCATCGCAGGCCCGTTGATTGTGCTGGGGCACGGCCTGCTTGAGGTCGGGTTATTGGCCTTGCTGGTCACAGGATTGGGCGACTGGCTGATGCTCCCGATTACACGCGCGATGCTCGGCTATGTGGGTGGCGCTTTGCTGCTGGCCATGGGATTGCACATGATCCTGACCGCACGCCGCGCAGCGGCGGAAGCCCAGGCAAAGACCGAATCGGCCCCCATGCCGTTGCATGGTCCCGTGCTGGCGGGCGTGCTCACGACGCTCTCGAATCCGTATTTCTATGTCTGGTGGGGAACGATCGGCATGGGCTACGCCGCCATTTCATTGGAGCATGGGCGTTCCGGTCTCGTGGCCTTCTACAGTGGACACATCGTCTCTGATTTGGCTTGGTACAGCCTGGTGGCGTTCGGCGTCGCGTCCGGGCGGCGGGTTTGCCCGCCGCGCGTTTACAAAACCATACTGCACCTGTGCGGCTTGGCGCTTATCGCGCTCGGCGTCTGGTTCATCCGCTTCGGGATGGTGCAGGAACTTTGATGGGATCGGCTTTAGCGTCGCATTTCGATTGAGCGCAGTTGCTGTTCCATCCGGCGAAGTTGCTGGTCCAATCCGTCGATCTGCCGTTCCAGATCCCGTAGTCGCCGTTCCAGCCACTGCTTGTCATAGTTCCGATTGGGATCAAGCGCGTCCACGATCCACGTCACCAACCGTTCCACTTCCTTTAATCGCTCTTCCGGCGTGCGCTCCGGCACTTCGCTTTCTTGTTTCGGTTCGGCCGGCTCTTCCTTCTGAACCGGAACCGTAATCAACGGCGTCCGGTCCCCCAACGATGCCGGGCGCGCCCGGCCCTCCGACTCGGCCAGCGCCGCCGTGCCGTAAAATACCGCCACACCGATTGCCATCATCACATGCCATCGTTTCATTTGCGGACTCCTTCCTCATTCCTGTTCATGTTCAT
>SKZA01000101.1 GCA_007127595.1 Kiritimatiellia bacterium | reverse complement strand
TCTCGCCCCCACGACGCAAGGTCGTGGGGAGCGGTGAAGAGAACACCCTCAGGCAAGGTCGTGGGGAGTCTGTGGACGCATCAATCCCTGATCGCGTGCAGATCGTATTCGCTGAACGTGCCCACATAGAACTCGTCCTGCCACAAACGGCAACCCGCAACCTGAGCCGTGGCGTTTTGAAAATGCACCCCGATCTCTCGAGGGCTTTGCTCCGGATCTCCCTGGACGACTAGATGCACATGGTCGGGCATAATTGCGAAGGAGCGCAGATTCAGACCTGTTAGCTGTCCGGCGGTTTTGAATCGTTCATGAAGGCCGGACAACAAATCGGCTCCGCCGAGACGAAAGCGGTCGGCCACGACTAAGACGATGTGCAGATTATACCAATACCGGCTACGGTTGAGTTCGATGGGATCCGACAGGCGGACTCGCGGATCGTCATACGCCGCCTCCGCGAGGCGTTGTCGGTAACGGGGATCAGCCAAATCTACGTGCTGCAGTTGGTCGCGCACATAGCGTTCTACGATTTCAGTAATATTCCGCCCCAATCCGCGAACCGCGGCCTTCCGGCTAAAGGCGCAGGGCAAACCCGCCTGTCGCAGCGCATGCTGCAGTCGCCCTTTCGCGCGCGACGCATAGAAGACGGGGGCGATGTCGGGTGTCACGGCGCACGTCAGCTTGGCCTCAGCTCCGTCTACGCGCAGCGATTGTAACTCGAATCCGTCTGACCTCCAGGCCTCTAAAAGGTCAGTTCGACGATCGGGGGGAATCCCGGGGTGGAAGGCGGTGCCTTGTTCTGGCCACCCGGTCCATGAGTAGAATACGGCGTGCGGGAGGAGGAGATTTTGGGCGGTGTAGGCCATGCAGTTTTCCTATACAACTTTTCGCCCCCACGACGCAAGGTCGTGGGGAGCGGTGAAGAGAACGTCCTCAGGCAAGGTCGGGCGGAGCGGGTGAATTAAGGCGCCCCACGACCTTGCGTCGTGGGAGCCAAACGTTAGAAGAGAATGCTGTTCAGGCGCGTTCACGTCGGATCCGGCGGACGCATCGAAACGTTCCGCTCGTAACTGTCCAGTCTCAACCGGATACGCCGAACCAGCGCAGGATCGTCTTCCCATTGCGCGACCTGCAAAGCCTTGCGCGCGGCGTGCGCGGCTTCTTCATAGCGTTGATTGGCGGCGTAGGTGAGGGCGAGCGTTTCGAGGTCCGCGGCCGTTTGAACGCCGAGCGTTTCAACGAGATACGCGGCGTGACGAAGCGCCTCATCGCGTTGCCCTTCCGTTGCGCCGGGCATGACGGCAAGCATCCACGCAAGACTCCGAAGCGCATGCACATGGTCGGGCGCCGCATCCAGCGCCGCCCGATACTGTCGGATGGCGTCCTGCGGGCGTCCGATCTGTCGGTAGACGCCCGCGAGGTTGTAATGCGCGTCAGCGTGGTCCGGCTTGATCTCGACCAGTCTGTGCAGAAGGGGATAGGCCTCCCCCCAACGACCTTGGGCGCCATACAGCGCGCCCAGGTTGAGGTAGGCCATGGGATTGTCACCGGTAACTTCTATCGTGTGACGAAGGAGCGTTTCGCTGTCGCGCCATAGGGCGACTTGGCGGTGCGTGAGCACCGTCAGCGGCACAATGGACGCGATGAAAAGGAGAACGGCCGATAAGGTCGCAGCTTCCCGTCGGGATACCCGTTCGAGCAGGGCGCCGGCGCCCCAGGCGAACATGATGCCCAACCCGATCAGCGGCAGATAGGTGTAGCGACCGGCATAGGCGGCTAGCCCGAAGCGCACACCGCGAATGATGGGCAGCAGACCCGCGAGAAACCATAACCAACCGACCAGAAAATACGGCGCGCGCCGATACATAGAAAAGCAGCCCGCGGTAATCGCCAGCAAACCGAACAACGCAGCCAACGAAACGGGCCAGCGAATGACATCATGTTCCGGATAGATCAGCGCCAGGTCGACGGGCCAAAAGATGAGACGCAGGTAGTCCCAGAAGTTGGGGAACATGAGGCCGAACCGGGTCAGGATGGATACGTCGGCCCCGATGGCGGCGTCGGTTACGTGCGTGCGCAATCCAATCAACGCAAAACCAATGGCGAGGAGGAAGAGCGGAATCTTTTCGAGGATAAGGGGTTTCCAGTCATGGAGGGTCACGCTCACGTCTGACCCCGGACGCGCGGAAGCGCGTCCCTCCAATTGATCGGAAACCCGCCGCAAGGGCCAATAATCGAGGAGCAGCAGGATTACCGGCAGGATGATGAGGATGGCCTTGGACATCAATCCGGCAAGCATCAACACAAAGAGAGCGACATATCGCTTGAAATCGGGCCGGTCGACATAGCGCAGATACGCGAGCAGGCTCAACATGAAGAACAGGCCGCTCAGGGTATCCTTTCGCGATGTGATCCAAACCACCGCTTCCACGCGCGTCGGGTGCAACGCGAACAGCGCGGCAACGAACGCGCTGCGCCAGCGCGAGCCGGTCAGGCGAAAGAGGAACCAGAACAGGAGCGCGACATTGGCGGCATGCAGGAGAATGTTGGTCAAGCGATAACCAAACGGGCGATGACCGAACACGTCCGCATCGATCATGTACGACATCCAAAGCAGGGGCAGCCACCAGCCTTCATGCACGCGGGTGAACGCCCACTGTACGTTTTCGGCGGTCAACCCGGTGGCGACATGTCGATTGTTCGCGACGTACGGATCGTCGTCGAGCTTGATGTAGTCGTAGTGTACGGAAGGATAAAAGACGGCGAGCGTGACCAGGATCAACAGGGCCATGATCAC
>SKZA01000212.1 GCA_007127595.1 Kiritimatiellia bacterium | reverse complement strand
TGAAAATCGAGATTGGCGGAATTATCATCCAAATTGAAGAACCATTGACTCGTGGCGCTGTTCGGATCGCCCGCTTGCTTCGCCATCGCAATGGTCCCGCGCACATTGGAAAGGCCGGGCTCATTGATGACTGCCGAATTCGTAGCGATCATATCAACGATGTTCGACTCGACAAAGAACCCGCCACCTCGAATGACAAAGCCCGGCATGCTGCGATGAAAGAACGTGTTGTTATAGGCGCCGCTGTGGACGTAGGCGAGAAAGTTCGACACGGTAGCCGGAGTCGCCGTATCGTACAGCGCGACTTCAAAGTCGCCCAGGACGGTCGAGAAACGAACGATCGTGGAATTGGCGGCGACTCCCTGGCCACCCCAAATGATAAAGACGCCCAACAGTAATTGACGCAGAATGCGGCACATAAGGATACGACATATACACGTCGAAAGGTGTAGTGCAAAGATCATATCAGTGTACCGAAGGATAAAGGGATAGATCATGAATTCGCTCTTTAAATCATGCGCGCCTGTATTAAGCCTGCTACTGCTCGCTCTTCCGGCCCAGTCCGGACCGGACACGGTGATGGCGGATGCGTTCAGCATCTCCCGCGCCGGCATTGCGATGGATCATCAAGGCGGCGTAACGCTGCAACTCAACCTGCACTACCTCGCCGCCGAAGGTCCACCGATCTCCGATGAGGAAGCAATCATGGAAACGGCCCTGAGCTTTCTGGCGTCCTATCCGAATACAACGGATTACTTCGAGATCGTGAACCGCAATCTGAACGCGTACCTGCGCACACAGTACCCGGAATTGGAACGACTGGACGTGCGCTTCACGCTGGAGCCCCGCCCGACAGTCCCATTTGTCGTCCTCTCCCAGACGACCTACGAGACCGGACGCCTCAAAGAATTCTATGGCTTCAACCTGATCGACGTTGAAAGCGTAAATCCGTTGCTGAATGGAACGAATATCCGCGTTTGGTTTCAGTATAAGCCGAATCTGGTCGCCGCCGATATCCCCGATGTGCGCGACGTGCACCGGGAAGCGATCCGCTGGCTCAACCTGCCGACCGACGAAACAGACACCCGTTCAAATCTCGGCCAAGAATTGGCGGCGAGCCTCATGCTCCGCTACGACGCCATCACGCGCGTCTGGGTACAGATTCGGAGCAGCAAAGAGCGCTAAGATATTAATGCCACATTCTTTGCGACTTCTTGTGCCTTTTTGCGGCAATTCTCTTCCGCCGAGGTGCCTGTCTTCGGGGTTTCAAGGCATTCTTTGGGGCCTTCTGTTCAGATTTTTCACACCTGAAACTGCAGGTCGTACAGATAGCGATAGAGGCCACTCTTTTTCAAGAGTTCGTCGTGCGTGCCAACTTCGGCGATACGCCCCTTATCGAGCACGATGATCCGGTCGGCATGCTGGATCGTGGACAACCGATGTGCGATGGCAAACACCGTCCGGTTCGCCATCAACTCGTCGAGTGCCGCCTGCACCAACCGCTCCGACTCGGTATCGAGCGCGCTGGTCGCTTCATCCAGTATCATGATCGGCGGATTGCGCAGAATCGCCCGAGCGATGGCCAGTCGCTGACATTGTCCGCCGGAAAGCCGTACCCCACGGTCGCCGGCAATCGTGTCGTACCCTTCGGGCAGTTCCGAAATGAACTGGTGCGCGTGCGCGCGTTTGGCCGCCTCCTCGATCGCCGACTGATCCGCGTCTTTGCGCCCGTAGGCGATGTTGTTGGCAATGGTATCGTTGAACAAGAACGTGTCCTGCGTCACCAACCCGATCTTCTGCCTCAACGAGACGAGCGTGTACTCACGAATATCGCGTCCATTAACCTTGATGACGCCGCTGTTCGGATCAAAAAAGCGGGGCAATAGACTGACCAACGTGGTCTTTCCCGACCCCGAACTGCCGACAAAAGCCACGCACTCGCCGGGCCGCACCTGAAAGGAAACGTCCTGCAACACCGGCTCGCGGTCGTACGCAAAGCCAACGTCCTCGAATTCGATCCGCTCGATGTTCCCCTCCAGCGGCACGGCCCCGGGTCGGTTATGCACCGCCACATGTTCGTCATGAATCTCAAAAATACGGTCCGCCGCCGCTGAACTCTGCTGAATCGTCAGATGGACCCGACTCAATTTCTTTGCCGGGTCATAAAGCGCCACCAGTGCCAAACCAAACGTGAAGAAGACCTCCATCGCCATACCCGTGATATGTGCATATACCAGAATCATTGAAATACCGATGATGGATATTTCCACGATAATTGGTTCGATGGCCGCCTTGGCCTTGGCGACCTTCATGGAGCGATTGAAGACGGCGCGGCATTGTTCGGCAAACCGTTTACGCTCGTATGGTTCCATACCAAACGCCTTGACCACGCGCACGCCGGTAATGCTTTCCTGGAGGATCGACACGATATCCGCCAGCTTCGCCTGCGCCTCCTTCGCATTGCGCCGCACGCGTCTTCCGAACAGTGCGACAGGAACGATACAAACCGGAAAAACAACCAAACTGAGAAACGCAAGGATCGGATCCAACCAGATCAACACCCCCAGCAGGAAGATCAGCACGAAGGGCTGCCGCACCAAGTCCCCCATCACGGTCGACACCGCCCGCTCCACCATCATCGTGTCATTGGCGGTCCGGGAGATGAGTTCCCCGGTCTTCTGGCGACTGAAGTAATAGACGGACAGTTCCTGCAATCGGTCGAACGTGGCAATACGCAGATCATGCACGACGCGGTGGCCGACCCACTGGATGAAGTACATGCTCAAGTAGTAGCCCGCCCCG
>SKZA01000003.1 GCA_007127595.1 Kiritimatiellia bacterium | reverse complement strand
TCCCGTGGGGTACGTATCCGGGCGGTCTTTCACAGATTCCAATCTCGTGACGGGGGTCACCTACTGCTGGACTGTTGTCGCGAGTAATGAACACGGCATATCGTCCGCTTCCGGCGCCGATTGTGCCGCGCCGCCGGGCACCCCTCCGTTCGTGCTCGACGGATTGGCCGATCACGCGGGGTATCTGCAGACCGCGCCCGGAATGACGATCTATGCCGCGTTGCGCGGTTCAAATCTCTACGTTGCGACCTGGTCCACGGGAATCTATCCGGGGAACACGGGGAAGAACGATCACTTCATCTTCGTTTCAGACGCGTTGTTACCTTCGGCCAGTGCGTCCGCGCCGTGGGCCAAGAGCGGGAACGTGGCGGTGGCGACTGACAAGCCCTTTCTTGCGGCGGAAAGCGAGAGCGATTATGTCGCTTGGTTTAACGCGCCGGTTGGCGCGACCGCCGTGAAATCCATCTACAGCCAACAACAAATGGAGGGCGTCATCAATCTGGTGGACGCGTTTGGCCATATCCCGACGAATATCTATGTAGCCGCCGCCGCGTACAACACGCAGGACAGCGGGGGGTTGGTCGCGCAGGCCCCGGCGATGATCAGTAATAACGGGAATATCGATCCCAACGAGTTTATGGTTTTGCATCCCTTGGCGATCAAGGACGAAACCGGCGACGGCTTGTACGATCGGTTGGACCCGAACGTGGACTTTGTCACACACGAGATCGAAACGGCGGCCGGCGATGTGACCATCGTTTGGGCTTCCGTGCCCGGGCGGGAGTATCGGGTGGATTATGCCGCGTCTCCGCGGGATCCCTGGCAGACGGCGACCACTCTCACGGCACAAGTCGGGGAGGTCTACCTTTCGTGGACGGACCCATTACCCGCCGCCACCAGTCGCGTGTATCGGGTGTTGCTGGAGTGAGGAGTGTGACGGGTGTCGGGTGTCGGGTGTCGCGTGTCGGGTGTTGTTATGAAGGTCTAATCCGCTTGCGTCAGCGGCGCGGCCTGTTTCAAGGCGGCGGCTTCTTCGTAGATCTTCTTCGGCGGGGCGCGCAGGTCCCACACGAGCCCGACCCACGATAGCGCCTTCAACAGATAATAGGTGGCGTCGATCTCCCACCAGTAGAAACCCTGGCGCGTCGATACCGGATAACGATGGTGATTGTTGTGCCAGCCTTCGCCCATGGTGATGAGAGCGAGGATCAGGTTGTTCCGACTGTCGTCATCCGTGGGGTACCGTTGCCGGCCGAATACGTGCGTCAGCGAATTGATGCAGAACGTGGCGTGATACACCAATACGGTGCTGACAAAGAACCCCCACACCAGCATCTGCCAACCTGAGGTGCCGAGTCCAGGCGCGGCATGGCCCAGCCAGCGACCGAGGAAGAACAATCCGGCCGCGAGCGTAAGCGGCGCGATAGCGTGATAGCGGTCGATAAAACGAATCTCGGGATACTTCGCAAAGTCCCGAACCCGGTCGAGTTCGGCTTTGGCGTACTTACGGCAAAGTAACCAACCGATATGAGACCACCAGAAGCCGCGCTGGCGCGGGGAATGAATGTCCGCCTCCGTGTCGGAATGCTGGTGATGATGTCGATGATGCGAAGCCCACCACAGGGGGCCGAGCTGCGCCGAGGACGCGCCGACGAAGGCCAGGATGAACTGAAATACGCGACTGGTCTTAAAGGAGTTGTGCGAAAAATAGCGGTGATAGCCGGCGGTTAACGCAAAGACGCGCAGGAAGTACATGACCGCGCAGACCGCCAGAGCGATCCAACTGAAGCCGACGAGGAAGAGACCGATGATCGCGGCCAGATGCACAAAGAGCAGCGGCGTGCTGTCGAATAAGTTGACGTTCTCGTCGTCGTTCCGCAGGTGCCAGGCCAGTTCGCGCCATTTATTTCGTGATTCGTTTTGACCCATCCGAATCTCACCTTGTCATCCGCTCATACACGCGGTTGGCGGCCCGCGCGCTGCGGGCGGGCGAATACCAGTTGCAAGTTACCGAGATAGCGCGAGGCGAAAGCCGCCTCACAGTAGCTCAAATAGAAATTCCACATCCGTTCGAAACGGATATCAAATCCCAATTTCCGCACAGCGTCAATCTTGTCATTGAACTGTTCCCGCCACAAGGCCAGCGTGCGGGCGTAATGCGGCCCAATGTTCTCCATATCCTGCACCACCAGACGCGAATGGCGTGTGGCCGTGCGCGTGATCGCTTCGAGCGAGGGGAGCAGGCCCCCCGGAAAGATGTACTTCCGAATCCAGTCGGGAGTTTTTCTGTATTCGTCGAAATTCTGGTCGGGAATGGAGATGGCCTGCATGGCGAATAAGCCGTCCCGTTTCAGGAGGCGTTCGATGCTCTTGAAATAGGTTGGATAATACTCGTATCCGACGGCCTCGAACATCTCGATGGAAACAATCTTGTCGAATTGGCCCGTGAGCTCGCGGTAATCGCAGAGCACCACGTTTATCCGACCCTCCAACCCTTCGCGCTCCACGCGTTCGCGCGCGTAGTCGTATTGTTCTTGTGAAATCGTGGCGGCCGTAATGCGACAGGTTGCATGACGCGCGGCATAACAGGCGAAGCCGCCCCAGCCGCATCCAATTTCGAGCAGCTCGTCTCCGTCCTGCAGAGCGATCTTCTCGCAGAGTCGCCTATACTTCGCGTGTTGTGCTTCTTCCAGTGTTTGTTCCGGCTCCTCGAAGTACGCGCTCGAGTAGGTCATGGTCGGATCCAGGAAGAGCGCGAACAGGTCGTTGCTTAAATCATAATGCGCCGCGATATTCTTCCGGCTGCCGGACCGGTTATTCCGCCGGTACCAATTCAAGAGCCGATTGCCCAAGCGCCGAAGCACGTTGCCGTCTTCAACGGATTTGAACGCGTCCTTGTTATCAATCAGCAATCGGATGAATCCGGTCAGGTCGTTGGTGGTCCAGTCGCCCGACATATACGATTCGCCCAGTCCGATGTCGCCGCCCGCGAGAATCTTGCGAAAAGCGCGCCATTCAGCGAAATGTAACTGGATCGGGTGCGGCGCATTCGGGTCGCCAAACGACCGTGTTTCGCCGTCCGGCAGATGCGCGACCAGGCGCCCCCGCGTGATGGTTTCTAGTGCGTTGAGCACTATCCGCGCTGCAAGCGGCGCTCTATTCGCGCGCCGTCGTTTGCCGATGGTGTCGTTACTGGCGGGCACGGGCCGTTCATAAACCGCGGCCCCGCGTCCGTACAATCGTGCCGCCTGTGTCAATATACGTGTCATGGTTAAAAACCCTGTCAAGGGATGCCGGATCAGCACCTTGGTGACATGTGTCGCATCGAAGGGCAAAAACTGACCGGTTAAACGCGCATGAAAGGTCTGTCGATTCTGTTTCACGAGATCGATGGATATGTCCATGCCGTCGTCCGGGAAGCGGAACATGAAATCGTATTGGCCTGCCAGATCCATGAAAGGCGATACATGAAACTCCTTGTTGCGCGCGTAACGGTATCCGTCCGATGCGGGTAGCCGGCGGGACTCGTCGAGCACGTACAGATGCTTTTCGCTGAACGTGTTGTTTACCTCGGCCACCGCCAGAGTCAGGCGATCCTCTCGGTCGTAACCGAAATAGAACGACACGGGATTGAAGACATAATTAAAATAGCGGGCGCAGGTGAGAAGCATCACGCGTCCGGCCGGTAGCGACAGGCCGCGTTCCTGCAGCAGGCGACTCAACTTCTCCCGGATGGGCTGCGGCTCTGCACCGAGGTAGTCTTCGTCCCGAACCGAGAGTAAGGCGCGTCGGTTATGGCCGAACAGGCGTGTGACACTTTCCAGGGCCGGCAATTCGTCGAGATCGAGCCAGAGCATGTGGAGGGGGTATGTGAATGAAAGCGGCCGCTCGGCCTTTCGTACATGCAGCAGGTCCCCGATAAATATGCGGGAACGGATCATGACCAATCCACTCCCAAGGCGCGCGCCGCGTTGAGACCGGACACGAGCCCGTCTTCATGAAAGCCGTAACCAAACCACGCGCCGCAATAACAGGTGTTACGCTGACCATTCAGCGACACCAGTTCAGGTTGCACGCGAAAGCTGTCCGTGCCGAACGCCGGATGCTCATATTCGGTGTCGAAGTAGAGGCGTCGTCCGTTCGTGCTCGCCCGCAATTGTTCGAGCCATGCTTCGTCCGGATTGAGCGTGACGAGATACGGCGCGGGGCCGCCGATCGATTGCAGGCGATTCATATGATAACTCATGGCCAACGGTGTCGTCGGGTCGCCCGCCGCCGACGTCTGCACGTTCCATGACGCCCACGCCGCGCGTCTTCGGGGCATGATCGACGCGTCGTTGTGCAGCACCACGCGGTTACTTTGGTATGGGAAATGGGCCAGCAGGCGGCGTTCTTCATCCGATGGATCGGCGAGCATGCGCAGCGCTTGGTCGGCGTGTGCGGCGATGACGACGCGGTCATACACGCGGTCCGGCCCGTCGTCAAAGCTCAGGATGACCCCTTCCGCTGTCCGACGAACCTGGCGCACCGGGGCGTTCAGGTGGATCCGATGCGCGAAGGGCTTGCTCATTTCGTTCACATAGGTGCGGCTGCCACCTTTGACCGTGCGCCACGGGATGTCGGGGGAGAGGCTTAAGAGCCCGTGATTCTTGAAAAAACGAAAGAAGGTCAGGGCGGGAAAGTCCAATGTTTTGCCGGGCGGCGCGGACCAGATCGCGGACGACATGGGCGTGATATAGAATCGTTCGAATGCCTCCGAAAAGGCGTGCATGCGAAGAAACTCGCGCAGGGTCACCTTCGCGTACGACGCGTCTTCCAAGGCGCCGCGCGCCAGTCGGTTGAAGCGAATGATGTCGGCCACCATGCGATAGAACCGCGGGGATACGGCGTTGCGCGGGGTCGCCAACAAGCCTGCCAGCCCGCGACTCGAGTAGGCGAACGCGTCGGCCGGATGATAGACGCCGAACGACATATCGCTCGGGATTGTTTCCACCTTCAGTTCACGTAACAGGCGGGTGAAATGGGGATAGTTAGATTCATTATAGACGATGAAGCCGGTATCGACCGCTTGTTTGCCGGCCGGGCCGGGTGCATCGACCGTGTGGGCGTGACCGCCGGGTCGTCGGTCCTTTTCAAAGACGTCCACCTCGTGACGACGACTTAACACGTAGGCCGCCATCAGGCCCGAAATCCCAGATCCGATAACTGCAGTTTTCATGTGGCTCTCATAAGGTAACGAAGGTGTCAGGGGATGTCGATCACCCGAGGGGAACATAACAGGCAAAGTCCGGGCAAAGGTATGAAAGGATGGGGCGAGTGGGCCGACATAAGGCTAGTCATGCACGCAATCAATGCTATACTTCGTGCGGGTATTTTCAGGACCCTGGGGCTGTTCTTGCTCATATGTGTTGGCACGTCGGCAGGTTGTGCCACGGCTGAAGAGGGAGATGGGATGCAGACATATTTCGAAGCGTTGGAAGCGACTGCGCCGGGAAAAGCGGAGCTAATAGAAGAGGGTTCTGAAATCGAAGCGCGTGCCATTGCGCAGTTCAAAGAACTTTTCGAGCTTTTTGAGGCGGATCGCTTACGGGGTGGCATCACCGCCTTGTATGCGGAGAATGCTTATTTCCGGGATACGTTCACGGAACTAAACAACGCGCAAGATATCGAAGAATATTTCGTGCGTAGCGCCAAGGCTGTGGACGAATGCCGGTTCGACATTCAGGACGTAGCCATAAGCAATGGGGAGTACTACTTCCGATGGATCATGTCGCTTCGGCTCGAACGATACAAGGACCAGCCGGCCGACAAGAGCGTTGGCATGACGCATATCCGCTTCAACAAGGACGGCAAGATCATCTTCCACCAAGACTATTGGGACGCCGCGAACCTGTACGAAAAGTTTCCCGTCATGGGCGGCATTATCCGTTGGGCCAAGCGGCGCATCGAAGGCGAATAGCGGGCCGGAGCATGCGGTTCGACGGCGTCAAGCGGGTCTACGGTGATGCGGCCGATCGGTTACAGGCGGCGCATGTCTTGGTGGTTGGTCTGGGCGGCGTCGGTTCCTGGGCGGCTGAAGCCCTTGCGCGGTCCGGGATCGGTGCATTGACCTTGGCCGATCCGGACGAAGTGTGCGTCTCCAATATCAATCGCCAGATTCAGGCGCTCGACCATACCGTCGGCCAATCCAAGGTGGACGTCCTCGTCGAACGCATACGCGCCATACACGCCGACTGCCGCATCTCCGGCGTGCGCAAATTCATCAACGAATCGAACATCGACGAATTGCTGTCCGAACCGTATGACTTTGTCGTGGACGCCATCGACGGCGTCATGCCCAAGGCCGGATTGATTGCCCGGAGCCGGAAGCGCGGCATCCCGGTCGTCACATGCGGCGGGTCGGGAGGGAAACGCGACCCCGCGCAGATTCGCATCATCGATCTTGCCGACACCTATAACGATCGGTTGCTGGCTTTTGTGCGCAAGAAATTGCGGCATGTCTTCGAGTTCCCGGACAAGGGGCCTTTCGGCGTGCCGTGCGTGTTTTCCCCCGAACCGGTTGTCTGGCCCGAGGCGGACGACTGCACGGTTGATGCGGACGAGAATCCGTTGATGCTGGAAGCGGGTTCGAGCTTGAATTGTGACGGACGGCTGGGGGCTTTGACGTTTGTTACGGGTACCTTCGGTTTTCACGCCGCCGCGCACGTTGTCAACACGCTCACTTCGCAGTAGGAAAAGGAGGGTGGAAGCGAATATGTGGCGGTGAACTCGGGAGAGTGATCTCCTGCAGCGGAGGCGGCCACCATCAATCTCAGCTCCCTTTTCTAATGGGAGCAAGGCGTCGATTGAAAAACCAGCGCTGTGCGTTACCCCAATCCGCGAGCACAACACCCGTCCATTCTCCCAAAAATGTCTCGCATCACCGTAGAAAAACGTTCAACCTCTGTGCCGAATTCAAGGGGGAAGACGATTCATGCATACAGCGCCTAAATCGCGAAAAACGAAGATCATTGCCACGCTCGGCCCGGCCACGAGCGACGCCGATACGTTGGCCAAAATGGTCGAGGCGGGTGTCAATATCGCCCGGATCAACATGAGCCACGCCAAGCCGGACCAGGTTCGAAAGAACGTGGAAACGATCCGATACGTCTCCGATTTGCTGAAGAAGCCGATCGGCATTCTCATGGATTTGCAGGGACCGGCCATCCGCACCGGGGAATTGCCCGTGGCGCTGAACCTGCAGCCGGGTAATCGCATCGCGTTGACCGTGCGCGGCGAAGTGTCCGAGGAAGAACATTCGGTAGACGTGAATTACGACCATCTCGTGGACGACATCAAGGTGGGCGATGTTGTGCTGGTCGATAATGGGACGATTCACCTGAAGGTGCTGGAAAAGAAACGTAATCAGTTGACCTGTGAAGTGTTGACCGAGGGCGTATTGGGCAGTCGACGCCACATCAACCTGCCCGGTGTCCGGGTGAAACTGCCCGCATTGACGGACAAGGACATCGCCGATGTCGAACTCGGTATCGAACTTGGTGTGGATTTTATCGCCATGTCCTTCTGCCGCGAGGCGGAGGACGTCCTGAAACTCAAGGCCATCCTCGACTATCGCAAGGCCAAGCAGAAGGTGGTCGCGAAGTTGGAGGACCAGGAGGCGATCCGTAACCTGGCCGGCATCATCGAAGAATCCGACGCCATCATGGTGGCGCGGGGCGATCTGGGTATCGAGTGCCCGTACGAGGAGTTGCCGATCATTCAGCGGCGTATCGTAAAGGCCTGTGTCATGGCGGGACGGCCCGTGATCGTCGCGACGCATATGCTGGAATCGATGATCGATAATCCTTCGCCGACGCGCGCGGAGATCACGGACGTGTCCAATGCCGTGTTTGAGCAATGCGACGCGATCATGCTGTCGGGTGAGACGTCCGTCGGGAAATATCCGTTGAAGTGTCTGGAGGTCATGGACCGGATTGCCACGCGCGTCGAGCGCAGCGGCGGGGCGAATTATTCCGAACACGCGCGTATGGATACGAAGGGCGCGAAGATGGTGAAGTCGGCCGTGGTTATGGCTCGCGAAATCATGGCCGACGCGTTGATTGTGTTCACGCGAACGGGCGGCATGGCGCGCAACGCCGCCTGGCTGCGTCCGGAGCATGTACCGCTTTATGCGTTCACCGACAATTCGGTGTTGCTCAACCAGTTGACCATTCACTGGGGGATTGAGCCGTTTCCGCTCACATTCGAATCCGATCCATCGCTCAACGTGGATAACGCCATCGCCCTGCTCAAGGAGCGCGGCCTGTTGAAGACGGGCGACAATGTCGTAGCCGTCACGGAAGTCGAAGTACGCGGCCGGATGATCGACACGATCCTGCGCGAGACGGTGGACTGAACGCCCGCGCCCGCAACTGTTTTTGAACAGAAGCCCGCAAAGGATTTTTTGAACCCGGCTTCGTTCTCCTGCGTCGAACTACGCCGTGGCAGGCAGGAGGCCGCGGAGACCGGGGCGGTGGAAGCGAGCTTCCTTATCAAACCTGAACCCATTCTATATTGATGATTGAATGGCGGGACTGATGAAAGTGAGGCAGACCACATCTGTCTCCGCGGCCTCCTGTTCAAAAAAAGGCTCGCGTAGAAGGTTGCGGAGACGTTGTCCGTTCGTAGTGGGCTTCTGTGGTTTGTGCGGGGTGGTATATGGTCAGGTATATGAATAATTCTACCTCTTAACCCTTCCGAATCTTTGCGAGCTTCTGTTCAAAATGAATGACTGCTGAGCCGTTTCGGCTCGCATCTAGTACCCTGAGGCGTGGCGATTGTTTGGACAGAAGCCTTAACATCATGATATGACTGCGTCAGCTGGCGGAGCAGGAACAATCCGGTTCCCGTGTTTATCCAGCCCCCTTTCAGAAGGAGGGTGATCGTGACGATCGACATGTGGTTTGTCATTGGCTTCATCGTCTTATGGGTATTGGGTCCATTGACCCAACTTCTTCAACTTATCGCCCCCTCTTTACATAAGAAGCTCGGGTTGATGGAGGCCAGGGCATTCGAGCCGGAATTCAAGTGGTTTCAAGTGGAGGAACGAGCGATTGCTATTGCGGACATGTCCTTTCTCTTGTCCGGCGTCGTGTTTGTCATCGGCGCTCTGGGAGGCCGGGCATGGGCCATTCCTTTCGGATTCTTCACGTGCGCCATCTATGTCTATTTCGGCCTGATGTGTCTGTCCCGCTGGGCGCTGCTTGGGCGGCATGGCCTCAGCCCACTTTCGCCAGGCCAACTAAAAGTATATGTGCTCTACATCGGGGTCTTTATCCTATTTGGACTGTTCGGAATGATCTATCTATGGGGAAGAATGTAAGACGGGAAGCCATCCGAAAGCCGATTTTTCCATGGCGATCTTGTTTCGCCGCAAGCAGGCGCAAGAATACGCAAAGAAGAAGACCGTCTCAACAGGAGGCCGCGGAGACGGGGGCGGTGGAAGCGAGCTTCCCTATCAAACCTGAACCCATTTCTTCTTGATAGTTGAATGACTGAATTTGTGGGGGAGGGGTAGCCACATCGGTCTCCGCGGCCTCCTGTTCAAAAAAAGAATCGCGCAGGAGGTGCGGAGGCGTTACGTGGTCAGGTATAAAAAGGATTCACCCCTTAACCCTTCCCAACCTTTGCGAGCTTCTGTTCAAAATGAATGGTCGCCATGTCGCAGCGCTTAGATCCTGTCGCCCCCGCCTCTGCGGTCTCCTGCTCATCTTGCCGCATAGTGTAATCCACCAGGGCGGCGGTCGCATTTCCCCGATGTTCCTATCGCCGTTTGCCGGATATTCAGTTCTTGTCCGTTCGATATCGTTGTTTGTTGCAGACCGGTGTGGGTTATCACTTCAGTGAGGATCGTACTATGAACCATGCGTTTCGTTATCTGGCACCAACCTCGTACGACGAGGCCTTGCAATTCCTCGCCGAACTGGGCAAGCGCGGCAAGTTGATGGCGGGCGGGACGGACCTCTTGGTCAATATCCGTGCCGACCTCGAACACCCGACGCACGTGATCGATATCAAGCACATCCCCGATATCGGCAAGCTCACTTATAGCGATCAGGACGGTCTCTCCATCGGCGCCGCCGTGACCATCAACGCGATCATCGATGATCCGGCCGTGAACGAACACTATCCCTTGCTCGTCGCCTGCGCCCATCAACTGGCTTCCCATCAAGTGCGTAACCGCGCCACGGTCGTGGGCAACGTGGTCAACGCATCACCCTGCGCCGACATGGCTCCGCCGCTTATGTGTCTGGAGGCGGAGGTCGAGATCCGGTCGCTGGACGGCACCCGGACCGTGCCCTGCCATACGTTTTTCACCGGTCCGAAACAGACGATTCTGAAACCCGGCGAGATGGTCAGCCGCATGATGGTGCCCGCGCGTATGCGCGGGGCGAGCGGCGGGTACCGGAAACTTAAACGCATTCAGGGCCATGACCTCGGGATCGTCGGCGTGGCGTTGATGAAGAAGGACGACCTGGTCCGGGTGGCGGTGAGCTCGGCGGCGCCCACCCCGATACTCGTCCGGGACTTCAAGGCGTCCGACGCGGTCGAGACGATGGTGGAAGAAACGATGAAAGCTATTTCGCCGATCGATGATGTGCGGTGTACGAAGGATTACCGCCTCTTCATGGCCGGCGTGTATCTGAAACGGTTGGCGCAGGAGGTCGCATGATGAAAGTGCATTTGAAGGTCAATGGACAGGACTACGAACGGGAAGTCAACGAGTACAAGACGCTCCTGCACTTCCT
>SKZA01000163.1 GCA_007127595.1 Kiritimatiellia bacterium | reverse complement strand
TGGAAGAAGAGACGAAGGATCAGGAGCATATCGGCGTGCTCTTGCCCTCATCGGTCGGCGGTGTATTGGCCAATGTCGCGGTGACGCTTATGGGGAAAGTCCCGGTCAACTTGAATTATGTGGCGTCCGCGGGCTTTCGTGAGCATTGCATCAAGGAGTGCAACGTACGCACGGTGTTGACCTCGCGTACATTCATCGAAAAGCTGGAGGCATTGGACGCGCCGGAAGGTGCGGTCTATCTCGAAGACTTGCTGCCGCGCGTGACGCCCGTGCGCAAGATCAAGGCGTTATTCAAGGCGCGGTTCATGCCGAGACGGCGACTTGCGCGTGAGAAGGGGTTCAAGGCGGACGATCTGGCCACAGTGATGTTTTCCTCCGGTTCGACGGGCACGCCCAAAGGCGTGATGTTGAGTCATCATAATATTCTATCGAATGTGGAAGCCTTCCGCATGGTATACCGCCCGACGCGGGACGACAACGTCTGCGCCGCGCTGCCCTTCTTCCATTCCTTCGGTTACACAGCCACCTTGTGGTTTCCTTTATTAAGCGGATTTGCGGCCAGCTATCACACCAACCCGCTCGACGGCGAACAAATCGCCAAGGTGGTGCGCGAAAAAGAATGCACCCTGTTGCTGGCCACGCCGACGTTCCTTCTTGGGTACATCCGGAAAGCAAAACCGGAGGACTTTAAGAGTCTACGCTATGTAGTCGTCGGCGCGGAGAAGCTGAAGAAGAACGTGGCGGACGCGTTTGAGAAGAAGTTCGGGCTGCGGCCGCTGGAAGGGTACGGCACGACAGAATGTTCGCCCGTGATCTCGGTCAATCTGCCGCCGGTCGAAATCGACGGCGTACGCGCCACCGGTTCCAAGGAGGGCAGTGTGGGGCAACCCTTGCCGGGCGTCGCCGTGCGCATGGTGGAACCGGATTCTTTCGAGCCGGTCCCGTTGGATTATGAAGGCTTGCTGCTGGTACGCGGACCGAACGTAATGCAAGGCTACCTGAATAGTCCGGATAAGACCGCGGAGGTCTTGCGGGATGGTTGGTATGTCACAGGGGACATTGTTCGTATCGACTCGGAAGGATTCATCACCATCACGGATCGATTGTCGCGCTTCAGCAAGATCGGCGGGGAGATGGTGCCGCATATCGCAGTAGAAGAGGCGTATTACAAAGGGCTGAATACCATGGAAGCCGTCCTGACGGTCACCTCGGCCCCTCACCCGAAGAAAGGGGAACGCCTGATGGTGCTGTATACGGAAGAGGCGGGTGACCCGAAGGATCTACATGAAATTATAAAGGACAGCGACCTGCCGAATCTGTGGAAGCCGGACAAGAAGGCGTATTACAAAGTCGATAAACTACCGATTCTTGGTAGCGGGAAACTGGATTTCAAGTCCGTGCGCGAGGTGGCAACCCGCCTGGCGGAGGAGTAAGACGCTTCCGAGCCGTTATCGGCGTAGCTACGGAAGAAGGCATGGAGCATTGGATTGTATCGTTTTGTAAAAAATTAATGACCCGGGACACTAGCATCCACCGTCAAAAGGAAAAGCGTTATACCCGCTTTGCATGCGGTTGACATGGACTTTGCGCGTACGCTACGCTTCTCAACCTTTTTGCTGGAATCCGTTTGATCTAAAGGTACAACAGGAGGCATCACAGAGTGGGTGCTTAAGGGGCAATGATGATTCATCAGGAGGACATATGAGTGGACTGATTATTTTCTCATTAGTATGCGGCGTACTGGCCTTGGCCTTTGCCTTTTACAAGACCACATGGGTCAATAGGCAAGAGCCGGGTACTGAAGAGATGAGGGATATCGGCGCAGCGGTGCGCGAAGGGGCGATGGCCTTTCTTGCGCGCGAATACAAAGTATTGGCGATTTTTGTCCTCGCCGTTGCCGTGTTGCTGGCGGTTGGATATGAAGGCGTTCAAGGGTTGGTGGCCGTATCCTTTGTGGTCGGCGCACTGTGTTCCGGCTTGGCCGGTTTCTTCGGGATGCGCGTGGCGACAGCGGCCAATAACCGCACCACCCAAGGCGCTCGTTCGAGCTTGAACGAGGCGCTGAAAGTCGCGTTCTCCGGCGGCGCCGTGATGGGCATGAGCGTGGTCGGATTGGGCATCCTGGGATTGTCCGGACTGCTTCTGATTTTCTCCCACACGATTGAAGGCGGTACGGAAGTCGCTGTATTGAGTTCCACGGTCTTGCCGATTCTGTCGGGCTTTTCGCTCGGCGCCAGTTCGATCGCCCTGTTCGCACGTGTAGGCGGCGGGATTTTCACCAAGGCGGCGGATGTCGGTGCGGACTTGGTCGGGAAGGTGGAAGCCGGTATCCCGGAAGACGATCCGCGGAATCCGGCTACGATCGCCGATAACGTCGGCGATAACGTAGGCGACGTGGCGGGCATGGGCGCGGACCTGTTCGAGTCCTATGTCGGTTCGATTGTCGGCGCGATGATTCTCGGTGCCACGGCCATCACGGCCAATGCGGCCGATGCCCTCAACCTCGTGGCCTTGCCGCTTGTCCTGGCGGGCGCGGGGATCATCATTTCCATTGTGGGGACATTCTTCGTGCGCACGAAAGAGGGCGGCAATCCGCAGGCGGCCTTGAACATGGGCACGTTTGGCGCGGCGGCCATTATGGTGGTGGCCAGCTACTTCATTATCACTCGCCTGGCCCCGGAAACCTTCGTGCTCGATGAAACGGAGTATTCAGCCCTCGGGATTTTCCTGGCTACGATCGCCGGTCTCCTTGGTGGCGTGGCCATCGGGATGTTGACGGAATACTACACGGCCGATAACCGCAAGCCTGCGCAAAAGATCGCGGAAGCGTC
>SKZA01000208.1 GCA_007127595.1 Kiritimatiellia bacterium | reverse complement strand
TATAAAACGCAAGCATGGAATGGACGTTGAACGAGATGTGATGAGGGCGCGGAGCATTCTGGAGCGGACGCGCTCCCGCGTCCGGCTTCATCCACACCCGCCATCAGCCACACACGGTTTTCCAACGATTGGAAAATTCGCCAAAAAAAGTTCCAACGATTGGAAAAAATTGCGAAAAACTTTCCAATGATTGGAAAAATGTGGTGTCGCAGCTTCCAACGATTGGAAAACGTCAACCTGTGGCAACGGCGTGCGCGGGTTCGGCGGCCTGCGGGGCCTGGGCACATGCTTCGTACAAGCGTTTGTGTGCTTCGACGCCCGCGAGCCGGTAACGGCCCGTGTCATGCGGCTCGGTCAAATATCGGCTGCCGTCGCGCGGCAGTTCGTGGAGGTAGAACGCCTCATATTCGTCGATGGTCAGTGCGCGCCGTGTTTCCAGCATTTCTCGCATACGCCCAGGTTGTACGGCGTCCCGGTAACCGGGCAGGACCACGCCGCTGAAATAGGCGGCCATGCAACCGGACCCGTAACTGAACATGCCGATCCGGTGTCCCGTGAGATCGGTCTCGGACGTTTCGAGCAAGGAGGCCAGTCCGACGTAGAGAGAGGCGGTATAACTATTACCGATCTTTCGATTGTAACGGAGCGAGGCCTTGATCTGTTCGGGGTTACTCAGTCCGCCATTTATTTTTGCGAGATGCTGATGTGCCTTTTCCGCCATGCGCGTGAACGGCAGGTGATAGCAATAGTGTTCATGATCCGCAAATGTGCGGCCGGATTCTTCCGTGTACTGTTTCCAGGATTCCGTCAAGGCCTTGATATAGACCTTGATGGAATACTTGCCGTCGACGACCGCTTCATCGAGATAGTTGGGTCGCCAGAAATCCATGACGTCTTCGGTGTAAGAGCCCCATTCGTTATCGAGAGCGAGAATACGAGGCTGCGCGGATACCACGAAAGCCATCGCGCCGGCGCCCTGCGTGGGTTCGCCCGCGGTGACGAGACCGTAGCGGGCTACGTCGGAAGCGATGATGAGGACTTTGCGATCGGGTTTCTGTGCGACAAACGCGAGAGCCATTTGTAGTGCGGCCGTACTGCCGCAACAAGCCTGCTTGATCTCGAAGGATTTGCAGCGTGGGGGAAGGCCCAACAGGTGATGCACATAAATGGCGGCGGCCTTCGACTGGTCGATGCCCGATTCCGTGGCGAACATCAGCGTATCGATCTTATCGGTGTCCACATCGCGCAGGGCCTCATGAGCCGCGTTGGCGCCCATGGTGACCACGTCTTCGTCGGGCGGCGGCACGCCCATGAGTTCCTGTCCCAGTCCGGTCGTGTATTTGCGGGGATCGGCACCGCGCGCCCGCGCAAGGTCCGTTAAGGGCACATAGTAGCGGGGCACATAGAGCCCGATCGATTCAATGCCAACTTGCTTCATTTCGTTTTACTCGCCTTTTTTCAGCTCCCCCTCATGCTTTGCGGCGCAAAGCAGTCCTGCAAAAAAAATGGGCCACCGTTATTTGACCGTTGCGGGAACATGCCACAGCAGTGGTGTCTTGGCAACGTTTTCTTCAGCGGCGAGCGTCTCAGCCGTGCGTCTCAGCACATCTTCGAGTGCTCGAAGATAGTCCACAAAATGCTCCCTGCCGGCGTCGGTGATATAGATCATGGTCCGCAGGCGGGTTGCGCGCTGCTTCTTTACAACGGTTACAGCGCCGGCGTCCGCCAAGGCCTTCAGATGCCGATTCAGGTTTCCGTCTGTCAGGACGCACTGGTTCTTCAGTTCCCCGAACGCCAGTCCGTTCTCCGCGCCGCACAGCGATGTCATGATCGCCATGCGGCTGGGTTCATGGAAGACGCGTTTCAGGGCGCTGTACGGTGTTTCCCTGTTCGTTGTCATGCGTGTGCTCCGTGTTCGTAAAGTACCGGGGCGCGGCGCGCTCCAGCCGTTTATCGTCGAGATACAGTATCAGCCCCCCGGCCCATTCTCCAGCGAAAAAGACGATGCCCATCGGCCAGGGATGCATGAACGACATCCCGGGCGTCAGGATCCATGCCATGCCGGCAACGATGTAAAACATTCCAACCCAGTTAATTGCGCGTGGAAGGACGTGACGCGACGCCAGGTTCACCAAGCCGAACATCAGCATCCAGATCCCGAACAGAAGCTCCAACTGACCGCGCAGAATCAGGGCGGCCGTCAGTACACCGCCGACGAACAAGGGCGGGATCACATCGAGTACCGGGCGCAAGCGTCGTGGATCACGTTGCACGGCCTTGTCGTTCAGGAACCAGTGCAACAGCGCGCCTCCGTTCAGGAAGAGGGCCACGGCCAGTACGGCGCCCCAACCAAGCAAATGCGCCCGTTGAGTTTGCGGATAGTAAGGTGTGGACATCAAGATCGCCATCACCAGTGCGAGGGTGCCGGAAATAGCGCGTGTCGGTCCCGAAAAACCGTGGAAGCGAATACGTTCCAGGATGGCGTGCTGCAAATGCCGCACCTGGTCCAACGCATCATGTACGTGATGACTGATCATGGTCCGCTCCATAAACCTTCACTCTACCATGTATAACGGATCACAAGCAAGACGCGGCTCCGCAGAACCGCCGGCAACGCGTTTCCTGATAACTGGATAAATTGTTGGACCTATCTGGCCATCGCCCCCCCGCGACCTTGTGTCGCGGGGGCGGAAGTTCGGAGAAGTGCGGTGTCTTTCAATAACACGTCTTCCGGCGACACGCCACGCATTCATCCGTAGCTCCCATTTCCGAATGGGAGCATGCGTCCCGCACGTGCGCATGAGCGTCAACCTAAGCGTTCGGTGGGGCAAACCCG
>SKZA01000398.1 GCA_007127595.1 Kiritimatiellia bacterium | reverse complement strand
CTCCTTTCGTTTCGGAGATGAGGGAGGCGGGCTGGCGCACTACAACAACCCGCTCTTCCCCTTGGTTTTCCGGAACAATCAGCCGGATTATTACGATATGCTGTTGCGGTTGCGCGACCAAAATCCGAGTGCCTTTCTTTACGCATGGATGGTGTTTGCGGGATATCCGGGGTACCATATTTCCCGGGGTTCCTACCTGAACCTCCCGACCAAGGTCCGTTTCCCCGATCTTGACGTCGCCTTTCTTCGACTTCGCCGTGACGTTCCAGGTACCAGAAAGCGCCCCCGGACAGGAGGACGGCGACCAGGAGCAGTAATGTGGTCTTCGAGCGCATGCCTATCGCCTCCTCCGCAACCAGACGAGCCAGCCGAATACGCCGGCCGTCGCGGGCATGATGAAGACCGTAAGCCAAAGAAGCCGACGAATCTGATGTTTGTCGAGCACCAGCCGGACCGTATCAATCGGTTTGGGCGCAATGGCCATCAACTCGTCCCGATCCAGGAGCCAATTGAAGGCGCTCATGAAGAAATCTTCATCGCCTCCCGTCAAACCGCCATTGGACACGAAGCCGGAATCGCCAAAGACCACCATGCGTGTTGGTCGAATCTGAACGTCAATGCCGGGTACAGGGCCGCGCTCCACGGCGACGGCAATTGAAATCGGTCCGGGCCGATCCACTTCGGGATCAAACCGGACCGGCGTCCGGTCGGGATCGCGTTCCGCCCAGCCTTGTTCCGAGGTCCGCGCAAGCACGGTGACATGCGGTTTATCGGCGTGATCGGCGGCCCCGGCCACCTGTCGCGGCAACGGCTCGACGGAACGGGGCATATAAAAGACGGAGGTAATACCGCGGATGTGCTCGGTCACGGGGTGAAATCCATATTCCGTAACAATGAGTTCGCGCCCGGTGAGTGTGCGACCGGGATCCACGACCACATCATCGCCCAGTTGCACGCCCCACCGCACCAGAACGGTCTCCAATCCCGTACGGGTCATGGAGTCCACCAACATCATCACCCGCCCGCTTTGCTCCAGATACGCGTGGATCAAGTCTAATTCGGGTTGGGAGAGGCGTCGATTGGGACCGGCAATAATCAAGGCATCGGCGTCTTCCGGAATCCGGGCGGTCTCCCCCAATATCAATACATCAAGTTCCACATTATCCCGGCGCATACGCTTGGCGATGGACGAGTAACCCACATAGGGATCGAAATTATCGATCCGACGTTCCCCGTGTCCGGACAGAAAATAGACCTTGGGCGCCTGCATTTGTGTGACGGCATGTATGGCCGACGAGAGGGCCTGTTCACCCATAAACTGCGCCCGAACCGGCGTCATACCGTTGCGCACCCCACTATAATCGTACTGTACGATGTCGGAGGCGGGCACGATGCGCGTGCGTCCTTCGCTGTGTACAATGACGACATTCGGTTCGGTGACATCATATTGACGCGCCAACTCTTCGGTGCGGGCCAGGTTACGATCCGGGTCGACATATTCCACGCGCAGCAGCGGCGTGTGGTACTGATACTCGCGGAGCAGATTGTCTATGTCGTGATAGGTTTCATCGCCGCGCTGGAAGAAGATGATGACGTCCACCGTATGGGTCAAACCGCCCAAAAGGTAGCGGGTAAGATCGGACAGATCGTACAAACCGGTGCGGCTGACGTCCGTGCGCAGGTAATAGCGCGAGGCCAACCCGTTCACCAGCCCCACCAACAGCAGCGCCAGCGCCAGCGCGACGGTCACGTTCAGCCCGATAAAGACCTTCCAGCGCCGCCTTCTACGTATACTCTTTCGTGCCGATGCCGTCGCATCCATACAGCAGATCCGTTTATGACTTCCATTTACGCGATTCGATCACCTTGACCGTCGCAAACAGCGTCCAAGCCGTTAAAGAAAGGTAAAAGATGAGCGGGCGCGTGTCTATGGCGCCCCGAGAAAAGTCCATCATATGCAGCACGGACGAGACATAGCGGCCCACTTCCTGAAGGGCGGGCGTTCGCGCATAATACGGGATGAATCCCGCAAAAAAGAAGGTACATAAGACCGCGAAACAGGCGATGGCCGCCACCGCCTGATTTCGCGTAAGGGCCGAAGTCAATACGCCCACCGACAAGAAGAACGCGCCGATACACGCCGTACCGAGATAGGTCGTTACCGTCGTTCCCCAGTCAATCGGCGCACTTTGGGGCGCCACATGCATCAGCACGACGGCATACAGGGTCGTCGGCGCCCACAGGACGATAAAAAAGGCCAACGCCCCGAGATATTTTGCCATGACAATGGTCACGTCGCCCACCGGCGCCGTCATCAACGTTTCGATGGTTCCCGACCGACGCTCTTCAGCAAACAGGCGCATGGTCGTGACGGGCACCACCATGAGCATAGCCAGCCAGAAGAAGAGACTCTCACCAAAGAGTACGCGCATGACGCCCGCACTTGAGGGACCCTGTGCAAGGATGTTGATCAACATCCAGAAACTCAATCCCATGAGCAGCAGGAAGAACACCATGATGACATACGCGATGGGCGACAGGAAGAACGCCATCACTTCACGCCGCCACAAGGTTAGAAAGACTCTCATGAGCCAGCCGCCTCCCCCGCTACGCCTTCGCGCCGGGTCAAATCCAGGTAAACGTCTTCAAAACCCTTGTTATCCAGCGTCAAAGCACGTAACGCCCAACCATTACGCACCACCAGTTCGAAGATATTCGGGCGCAGATCGACTTCGCGCACGGTTTCCACGAGGCAATCGTTCCACACATCGTCCTTTTTGATGCGGACGCGCTGCACATGCGGCAATACATTCAACCTCTTCTCAATCTCTTCGCACGGGCCG
>SKZA01000282.1 GCA_007127595.1 Kiritimatiellia bacterium | reverse complement strand
CCACATCATCCATGGCCGAAAAATTGTTGTGCCTTCCGAACCGCGTCCGCAAGGCGATCAATTTCATCTTCCGTGTTGTAGAAATAGACGCTGGCGCGGCTGACCGCGGTTACGCCCAGTCGCCGCATCAACGGCTGGGCGCACAAGTGGCCCGCGCGAATGGCGATTCCTTGCTGATCCACGTACTGGGAGAGGTCGTGAGGATGAATCTCGCCGACGGCAAACGAGACCGCCCCACCCCGTTCCGGCGCGTGCCCGAATACGCGCACATCGGGTATTTCTTCCAGGCGCGCCATGGTATAGGCCGTCAGCGCCTTCTCGTGCTCATGTATACGGTCCATCCCGATGTCGGTCAGGTAATCGGCCGCGACGCCGAACGCTATCACGTCGGCGATGTTCGGCGTACCGGCCTCGAACTTGTACGGCAGGTCGGCCCACGTGGAGTAATCGTCATTGACCTTGCTGATCATTTCGCCGCCGCCCATGAACGGGTTCATGGCGTCGAGCAATTCCTCCCTCGCATAGAGCACGCCGGCACCGGTCGGCCCGCACATCTTGTGACTGGAGAACGCGAAGAAATCCGCGTCCAACGCCGCGACGTCGACGGCCATGTGCGGCACGCTTTGCGCGGCGTCGACCAGGATCAGGGCCCCGGCGTCGTGCGCGGCTTTCGCCATTTCTTTGACGGGATTGACCGTGCCAAGCACGTTGGACATGTGGGTGACGGCGACAAGTTTGACGTTGGAGGACAGCAAGGAGGCAAAGGACTCCATATCCAGTGTGCCGTCGTCCTGGATGGGCACCAATTTCAGTTCGGCGCCCTTCTCGCGCGCCAAAATCTGCCATGGGACCAGGTTGCTGTGATGTTCCATGCCGGTGGCGAGAATCACGTCGCCTTTCCCGACGTTCGCGCGGCCCCACGCGTAGGCGACGAGGTTGATGCTTTCGGTCGTGCCGCGCGTAAAGGCGATGTTGCGCTCGCTCGGCGCACGGATGAAGCGGGCGAGCTTGCCGCGCGCTTCCTCGAAACGGGCTGTGGCTTGTTCGCCGAGGTAATGAAGCGCGCGATGCACGTTGGCGTTGTAGCGCGTGTAGTATTCGACCAGCGCGTCGATGACGGCCTCGGGTTTTTGTGAGGTGGCGGCGTTGTCGAGATAGACGAGCGCTTTGCCGTCATAGACGGTCTGGTCGAGAATAGGGAAGTCGCGGCGCAGGCGCTCCACGTCGAGGGAATCCACTAATTTAGTCTTTCCAGCGTCTGCATTCATTATACATCGGTCGTCTCGAGCGAAGTCGAGCGATCTCATGCTCGTCCAGCAGATCGAGATGCCTCGACTTCGCTCGGGATGACGCTCTCTTAATACGGTCGTTTCTCGTTCCGTCTCGGCGTCTTGGGCGACACGGAGGTCGCCCCTCCAGGTCGGCTCATCACGGACACAATCACGCTTTGATCAGTATCTTGCCGTCTTCCACCTTCACCGGATAGCTCGCGATCGGGTGCACGGCAGGGAGGCTCAAGTGTTTCCCACTGCGCAGGTCGAATCGCGCGCCGTGCAACGGGCACATGATCTCATGATCGGTCACATCGCCATGCATGAGCGACGTTTTCTGGTGACTACACCAAGCGCTGACCGCGTAGTATCCGTCTTCCCGCTTGAACAGTCCGATCTGTTTTTCGCCGCCGAAATCAACGAGTTTGCGGTCCGATTCCTTGAACTCCGATTCCTCGGCCGCTTCTTTCCACTCACCGCCTCCGAACAAGCCCATCTCTAGCTCTCCATCTTTTCTTCGATGTTCTTATGCACGATGTCGCGGATGAATTCCTGCGGGATACGTTCCACGACCTCATCAAAAAAGCCCATGATCAACATCCGCCGCGCTTCGGGTTCACTGATACCGCGGGAACGCAGATAAAACAACTGTTCCGGATCGAGATTGCCCGTCGTGGAGCCGTGACTGCATTTCAAGTCATCGGCGTCGATGAGCAGGCCGGGAATCGAATCGGCGCGCGCGCCGTCGTTCAGCACCAGGTTGTTGTTCGTTTGATACGCGTCCACGCGAATGGCGCCGGGCCGCGCGATAATGAGCCCCTGATACACCGAGCGGCCGTGATCCTTCACGGCGCCTTTGTACAGCAGGCGGCTGTACGTGTCGGACGACGAGTGAATCTGCAACGTGCGCTGGTCCATGTGCTGTTCGCCGGAAGCGAAAAAGATCCCGTCCATATCGGCGGCGGAACCGGGTCCGGCGACGTCGCTGCCGAATTTCATCTTGCTGCGCGCCGTTCCGAAGTTGAGCGTGATCCAATTCAGGTTGGCGTCGCGCTGTACCAACCCCCAGTCGTTGGAGATCTGATAGGCGTTCAAGCCCCACTCCTGAAGACTGACGAGCTTGAAGTTCGCGCCTTCGTCCACGTACAGCTCGCGCTGCGGCACGGCAAAGAAGCGGTTGGCTTCGGGTGATTCCAGATGTTCCGCCGCGAGCGCGCGACTATGCTTTTCGGCCACTGCGACGAGGCGCGGGATCAACAGGCTGTCCGCCTCTTCCATGTTATAGCGAATCAGCAAGCCCCGTTCCCATTCAACCTTTTCGGGAATATGCACAAACAGGCCGAAATTCCAGAAGGCGTCGTTGAACGCTTCATACTTACCGGATTTCGCCGGCAGCGCCTCGCCTTGCAGGTACTGTTTGACGAGGTCCGGCTTCTGTTCGGCGGCGTCCGCGAGGGAGAGCACCGTGACCCCTAGTTTTTCGGCGGTATCGTTGCGGTGCATGATGGCGAAGGAATCGGATTGCACGGCGACGACCACATCGAACTGCTCGTCCCACGGACTTTCCGGAAGTTGTTCCACCTG
>SKZA01000016.1 GCA_007127595.1 Kiritimatiellia bacterium | reverse complement strand
TTTCATGAATGACTTTCCTTTCGTCGCGTTGACATCAGACATCGGCGGAGTATACAAGCCCGCCGGTGTAAATCAAAGGCAATCTTCCGTGGCTTCGCCTGCAACGCTTAGGCCGCATTTCTCACCAAGACGCCCCACGACCTTGCGTCGTGGGAGTCCAACGTTGCGTTGTCGTTCCTTTGGAGGAGTAAGGAGAGCCCGATGGGAGCAAGCGTAGACTACGGGCCTTTCTTCCTCTACACGGGCTCACGCCTCGCGTCTCATACAGTCTGTAATAGCAGAAGCTCGCGTACCCACGACGCACGGTCGTGGGGGCGCACAGGACACGACAAGGGCGCATATAGGTGGTGAGAAATGCGGGTTAGTTCTGCGCTAACCATTCGCGCACGGCGGGTGCGTTGGGATCGTTCGGTTGAAGGGCGAGGAAGCGCTCGTAATGTCGGCGCGCCCGATCGCGTGTGCCTTGTTCGTCGGCGTAGATCGCTCCGAGCAGCAGATGCGCGGCGGCAAAGTTCGGATCTTCCCGGAGCGCGGCGTCCAAGTGCGGTCGCGCCGCGTCCGTTTCGTCCAGTTCATACAGGACAAGGGCGAGATTATAGCGCGCGGCGACCTTGTTCGGCTCAAGGTCCACGGAACGGCCGAACGCTTCACGCGCTTCGCGCAAGTTGCGTCGTTCGTATTGAATGAGGCCCATATTATAATGCGCGCGTTCGAGTGTCGGATCGTTTTCGACGGCCCGTTGATAGAAGTAAATGGCGCTGTCCCAGTCGCGGCGCTGTTGATAGGAGACGCCCCGGTCGAATGCTTCCCGGGCGGCTTGCACGTTTCGTATGGCCTCGCGCGTGGGTGGAGGACGCGGTGTGGGTTCGTCGGGCCGCACCTCGGCCACGGGCTGTAGCGCCTCCATTCGTTCGGCGGCGCGCGCGGCACGCGGATCGCCGGCGAACTGTTCGCGGAATCGTCGGTACGCGTCAATGGCGGGTCGACGTACGCCGGCCTCGTCATACAGCTCCGCAAGGGACCAGAGGGGGTTGGGATCGTTGGGCACAAGGTCCACCGCGCGGTTCAGGGCGTCGAGCGCCACATCGTAATCGTCCAGTTCCGCGGCGCTGTCGGCCAGGGCGATCAGGACGTGGCTCCATTCCGGTTCGAGTGCGTTTGCGCGCTGTAGCGAAGCCAGGGCTTCGCGATGTTGGTCCCGGGCGGCGAGATGGCGTCCGAGCGCCAGTTGTGCGCGCGCTGATTCGGGCGCGAGTTCCACGGCGGCGCGCAAGGCGCGTTCTTCCTGGTCGGGCCGTTGCCGTTGGTTCGCCTGAATCGCAGCGCGCAAACATACGGAAATGGCCTGTTCGAGTTGGCCCGCTTCGGCCAGCTCGCGCGCGTTGCGGAGTACGTCGTCCAACGTGCGGGGAGGTGGCGCGTCGGGCGGTTCCCGTTCATCCGGCTCAGCGTGCGCCTCCGCGATATCATCTTCGTCATCGAGCGGTTCACCCGCCTCCAAGCGTAGCAGGAGACGTTGGGCCCGGTCGCGTTGAGGCCCGGGCGGCGCTTGGGCCAAATACTCATTGAAGTATTCGACGGCATGCGCGCGCTCCTCGGGCCAATGCGCATACGCACGGCCCAAGTTGTACAGGGCGGGCAGGTAATTCGGATTATTCTCAAGGGCCTGCATCAGATAGGAGACGGCCGCCGCCGGACCGAGCTCCTCGAATTCGAGCAGGGCCAGGGACGTCAGGATCCGCGCGGATTGCGGCGCGCGCGAAAGGGCCTCGAAGAGCGTGCGTCGGGCCTCGCGGCGATTGCCCGCCTCGGCATGGATGCGGGCAATGTACTCCAAGGGGCGCGGTTCGTTAGGCCGTAATTGCGCGGCTTCGCCGAATAGACTCCGTGCGCGTGTAGGGTCGCCCTCGCGATAGGCAATGACGGCAAGACTGTAAACGGCCTCGTATAAATGCGGATGCAGGCGACGCGCGTTTTCAAAATGTGCGACGGCGGCCGTTGCGTCTTCCAGTTGCCACGCGATGTAGCCGATGTATTGGTGCGCGAAGGCGTTGGTTTCATGGCCCGGGCGTTTGTTGATGGATTTCTCGAAGAGATCCTTTGCACGCACCAGGTTGCCCCGCTCAAACTGGCGCAAAGCGTTCTGGAATTCCCGTTCGCCCGGTCGTTCGCCGCAGCCCAGCACCAGCCCCCCGGCCACGGCCACGGTCAACAGCGTCATTTGTAGGGCGCGCCACATGAGAAGAATGGGTGATGGTTAATGGTTGATGGTTGATGTGCAGTGGAGCCAAACGTTGCGGGAACGAGGTCCGTCGAACTCGCAAAAGAAGATGCCCTGCCACGTGCCGAGCAGCAAGCGACCGCCCTCGACGATCACCTGGGCGGACGAACCCATCATCGAGGCCTTTACATGCGCGGCGGTGTTGCCTTCCGCATGACGATAGGCGCCTTCCCATGGGACCATATCGTCGAGCACGTTCTTCATGTCATACACCACGTCGGGATCGGCATGCTCGTTGATCGTCACGCCCGCGGTCGTATGCGGCACGTAAACCGTCACCAACCCGTCCTTCAGGCCCGCCTTTTTCACGGCGTCCTGGACTTCGGCGGTGATTTCGCGGAAGTGTGTCCGGTCGTTTGTGCGCAACTGAAATTCGAGTCTCATCGGGCCATACTATTTCAAACTGGAATTGATAGCAAGACCCGTGCATGATCAACCGCGAAGGTGGAGGTCGCACTGTGGCGTAACCGGATCTTCGCCCGAACCCCAATGACATCGATTATTGTGCTTCAGTTTGTTGCGCTCGGCGTATTGCTGATCCTTTCGGCCTTCTTCTCCAGTTCCGAAGTGGCGCTTTTTTCCCT
>SKZA01000024.1 GCA_007127595.1 Kiritimatiellia bacterium | reverse complement strand
GCATCAATTAGAGGCCGCGCGCACCCTGGCGATCATATTGCCGGTATCGCTGACCGTCATCTTTCTCATCCTCTATTTCCAATTCCGTTCTGTGCCGATCACGTTCACCGTATTCAGCGGCATTGCCGTTGCTTGGGCGGGCGGATTTGTCATGATCTATCTCTACGGCCAGGATTGGTTCGCCAACTTCCACGTGTTCGGCGTCAATATGCGCGACCTGTTCCAACTGCAGGCCATCAACTTGAGCGTGGCGGTGTGGGTCGGCTTCCTGGCCTTGTTCGGCATCGCCGTCGACGACGGCGTGGTCCTGGCAACCTACCTGAAACAAAGCTTTGAGAAGCGGCGCACCCAATCCGTCGAGGAGATTCGGGAAGCCACGATTGCGGCGGGACTGCGCCGTGTGCGACCTTGCTTGATGACGTCCGCCACAACCATTCTCGCGCTCTTACCCGTGTTGACCTCCACGGGGCGCGGCGCGGACATCATGATCCCGATGGCGATCCCGAGCGTGGGCGGCATGAGTCTCGTACTGCTGACCATGTTTACGGTCCCGGTCCTGTTCTGCGCCATCCAGGAACGGCGCTTGAAGAAGACCGGCACGACAATTGGGGACTGATTCGAAGTCCAGCGAGCCACGGATGAAGATCGCGAGCAAAGCCGCAACCAAAAGAAGGAAACCGCAGATGACGCCGATTGCGCATAGGGGCGTCGCTCTTGTCCCGCCGGATAGAGCGTGGTAACAGGAGCGTGTTGGGCCCTATTCCCGGCGGGACTGTAGCAACAACGCATACTTGATCATTTCTTCATGGAGTGGTTCCGTCTGGAGAACGAACTGCACGTGATAGATATGTGCATGCGGCTTTGTATCGGCGCGGAAATGACCTTCAATCCGCTCCTCCGTCCATCGAAACGCTGGAAGCTGGCTCCACTCCAATAGCCAAGCGATCAGGTACATGAACGTTTCCGCGTCCGCCACTTCCGTGGATATCTGACCTTCCAGTGATGTATCCATGTCCTGATATACGACAATGCGAATACCGGCCGGTGGGCCCGTCCATTCCAACTCCCGGACCAGCTTAACAAGCGAATCGGCGGCGGGTGGCGTTTGGAGCATGTGTTCAAGAGGCGCGACAGGATTAAGCAAGTCCCGATCCAGCGTCATTGCGGACGTCGTAGATAACTCGACCGCCGTATGATCGGGATACCGTTCAAAGACTTCATCAAACAGTGTCATCCAGAATCGAACCGCTGTATGCGAGTGGATCTTCCCGTTAATCCACCAAGCGTCGCTGTGACGGCGGGGATGCGAACGGCGGGATCCGGCATCTGGAAGAAGCGGGGGCATGATCCGCAATGAATCACGCAGGGGGCGGGTGTGCAACATGAATTTGTCACACGTATGACAAACAAGATTTCTCAATGCCTTGCGTAGACATGGGCGAGGATGTCTTCTATCCTTTAGAAGAAGGCGGTTGAATGCTCCAGCACGGGGAGAAAGAGAAGAGTATGAACAAGCGCACAAGGTCGCTTTTGGCATTGAGTGGAATGTTGTTGTGGGGATGTCCTGTTCTCTTGCCGATGATTGAAGCAGAGGGGGGCAATGCCCTGCCGGAACCGCGCTTGAAGAGTGATCGGAGCCTGGAGGAAACCATTCAGCAACGCCGTTCGGTTCGCTCCTACGGGGAGGAGGAATTAGCCAAGGCACAAATCGCGCAACTCTGCTGGGCCGCACAAGGCGTGACCGAACCGCGAAACCAGTTACGCGCGTCCCCGTCGGCCGGGGCCACCTATCCGCTGGAGCTCTATGTGGCAACGGCAAAAGGCCTGTTTCGCTACGACGTGGCGAAGCATGAACTCGAGATCCAACAGGAAGAAGACATCCGACCAGCATTGCGCGCGGCGGCGCTTCACCAGATGATGGTGGAAGATGCGCCCGCCGTCTTCATTATTGCGGCGGATATTCGGCGCACCGAACGGCGCTACGGCGCCCGTGCCAAACGGTATGTCCTCATGGAAGTCGGACACGCCGGCCAGAACATTCTGCTTCAGGCGGTTGCCCTTGACTTGGGAGCGGTCCCGATCGGGGCTTTCGATGATGAAGAGGTGGCCCGCATTATGCGGTTACCCGACACCCAACACCCGTACTATATTATCCCTGTCGGACCGCCATGATATACTCGGTCACCGGTTGCCCGCCTATCAGGTGTTCCTGAATAATCCGTTCGAGCACCTCCGGCGTACAGGAATGATACCAGACACCCTCCGGATAAACCACGGCGGTCGGACCCTGTTCACAGATGCGCAGACAGTTCGCCTTGGTCCGATAGACGCCGCCTTGTCGCGTGAGTTTCAGTTCGTCGAGGCGTTTCTTGAGGAATTTCCATGAGGCCAATCCCGTCTCCTTGGAACAGCATTTCGGTTCCGACTGATCGCAACACAGAAAGATGTGCCGTTGGATGGACGGGATGGCCAGATGGTCGGCAATCGCCTTGAGTGACGCGTCGCTCATGATGGATTCAGCGCACCGCCGCTAAAACCGCATCGTAATCCGGTTCCTCGGATTGTTCGGGTACCAGCTGCGCGTGCAGAACCTTGTTTTCTTCATCCAGGACGAACACGGAACGGGCCAGTAAGCCGCGCACGGGGCCTTCGACGACCAGCACACCATAATCCTTTCCGAAATCCGGCGACCGGAAGTTCGAGAGGGTGACGATCTGGCCCAGGCTATTGCTCTCGCATACGCGTCCGGCGGCGAACGGCAGATCGGCTGAAATGTTGAGCAAGACCACGTCGTTCAGTTTGGCAATCTCCTTGTTGAACCGGATCGCCGAGTTGGCGCAGGTGCCCGTGTCCAAACTGAGGACAATGCTCAGAATCTTCTTTT
>SKZA01000396.1 GCA_007127595.1 Kiritimatiellia bacterium | reverse complement strand
CGACGCGGGCGATCCTTTGTCGACGTTGATCACGATTTTCGCCATGCCCCCCGGTGCCGTCGCGCCCATCTGGTTCATCGAAGGGCTGGCCATGTGGACGGAAACGGAAATGGTCGGGCCCGGCCGCGGTCGGAATTCCCTCGTGGACATGATTATCCGCATGGCGGCGCTCGAGGAACGTCTACTGCCCCCCTCCCAATGGGATTTGAACCATCCCGAATGGCCGTACGGTACGGCGGCCTACATCTATGGCATGAAGATGATCCAATACGCCCACGAACAATATGGACTGGGCGAGCAAGAGCGTAACGTCGTCGGGGAACTCTCACTGGCCGCCGCGGATTCCGCGCCCTTCATATTCAATGGTCGCGCATGGCCCGTCGTCGGCACATCGTTCAGCCAACTCGCATGGCAAAGCTTGAAACACGAGCAGGCGCGCCAGGAAACGCGTATCGCGCATTTACGCAGTCGTCCCCTCACGGAACTGCCCCGCCTGACGCCGTCCGACCTTCAGGTGCATCATCCGCGATTCGATCGGACAGGTCGACGCGTCCTCTTCAGCGGCGAGCCGGAAGAAGGGCGCAGCACGTTGTACTGGTATCCTCTCGACGACGAACAGGCCCTGCGCCCGATACGCCGAGCCCGCGCCGACGGTTTCTTCTCGCGCGTGGCCCCGACACCAGACCGCGACATTTACTATTACACCCGACTCGATTCGCCGCGTCGCGAGCAATGGTTGTCCACGCTCTACCAATATGACGTTGCCCGGGATCGCGCACGCCGCGTTTCCGGCAAGGGACGTTACCGGTTTCCGGCCGTCCACCCGGACCATGAGCGACTGGCGGCCGTACGCGCTGAAGCCGGCCGGCAATCGCTTGTCGAAGTGCCGTTATCCCATGCGGGTGACCGCGCCCATGAACGAGTGCTCGTGCAAGCGCCGCCGGACATCACGCTCGTCGATCCTGTCTATGCGCCCGACGGCAAAACGCTTGTCTATATTCGCGCCGATGACGAAACTTCGCAATTGCGACGCATCAACCTGTCTACTGGAGAAGAAACGGTGCTGGTGGCGTGGTCAGCCCTTATTACGTCGCCCGTCTTTCATCCGGACGGACGCGATCTGGTTTTCGTCTCGGACAAGAGCGGCGTGTACAACCTGTACCGTATGGCGTATCGCGTGAACGCGCAGCCTGTGCCGCTGACGCACGTCCTCGGTGGCGTGTTTGAGCCGGACTTCTCACCGGACGGCGCGCAACTGGCCGTTTCGGCCTATGACTCCGACGGCTATTACTTGTCCGTCCTCGACTATTCGAAAATACGGCGCGGCACAGAAACGCTGCCCATCCTTGACCCGACGTGGACGCCGCTGAAGAAGAACGAGGAACGGCGCAAGGCCATTGAAGCGGAGGACACACGTCCGGCGGCGGACGAGACGGCGCCGTATCGCGCATGGCGCTCCGTCCGACTGGATTACTGGTCGCCCTGGTTGGATGCCAGCACCGACGGCGTACAAGGCGGGCTCTTCTTCCGGTTCAGCGATCCGGTTTATAGGCATGACCTGTCCGTCATCGGCGGGTACGAATCTGAACACGGTACGCCGTTGGCGTCCGTCGTGTATCAATTTGCGCGGCTCGAACCCATTCTGACGTTATACGGATTTCACGACCAGATTCATTACGACAGCCTGCTGGAGGACACGGATAGTCTATTCTATGACTACGACGAGGATCGGGGCGGGTTGGGCGCGATGCTTACGCTGCCGATCGATCGCGCCGACTACAGCCTGTATTTGTCACTGGGCTATCAGTGGAGCCGGTCACGCGCCATTCGCGAGACGGCGGAGCCATTTGCCGAAGCCGACCTGATCACTTCGCCGATCTTCACAGGCGAGGACGCCGCCATGTGGGCGGAACTGGAATACTTTGACGGCGCCGCCTTCCGGCGCAGCCATTCGATGGAGGATGGGCGGCGCATTTCCCTCGCGGTCGAACGCACGGACGACCGTTTGGGCGGCGAGCTCAACCGAACCCGTGCGCTATCTTCGTGGACGGAATACGTGCGACTTCCCTGGGCCGACCATCATGTCCTGCGGGTGGAAGGCCGTTACGGCGCCAGTAGCGGAGATCGCACGGCGCAGAGCGCGTTCGGAATCGGGGGCTTTTATGACACGATCGCCGAAGCGACCCAGGGCATGCCGCGTTCGCTCGGCCTTCGAGGGTACGAGGAGAACACGCAAGTCGGCACGGACATCGTCAAGGCCGGCGTGGCGTATCGCTTTCCCATTACCCGCCTCTATCGCGCGACAAGCGCCACGGCTCCGCTATACATGCATCAACTGTTCGGGGAATTGTTCTATGAGGGCGGGCGGGCGACGGGTGCGGAGCCGCCGGGCCGGTCGCGTAACGCCTGGATCAATGCGTACGGACTGGAACTCAATCTCGGATTGACGGTGGCGCGCTGGATCGAAGTCGCACCGGGCGTGGGGGTGGTGTATGCGGCGGACCGAACCGCGCGCGAACACGCTGATGACGGCCGCACGAGCAGTGAAAAGTGGCAGGCGTATGTCAGCATCAAGTCCGTCGTGAATTTTTGAACAGAAGCTCGCAAAGGCATGTTTGAACCCGCCTCCGCAAGGCCTTCGGCGGGCCCTGAAGTGAAGCGAAGCGCGTACTTCAGGGCGGGCGGGCAGGAGGCCGCAGAGACCGCGGCGGTGGGAACAGGCGCCTTGAGTCAAACCAAGCCCGTCAGCCTTGTGTTATTATTGATGAAGGAGAATGAGGTGGACGATCACGCCCCTGCTCCCTGACAGGGCACGCTCGGATCCCGTATCCCGTATCCCGGATCCCGTATCCCGTATCCCGTATCCCGCTTCAGGTTTCAGCCCTCAT
>SKZA01000121.1 GCA_007127595.1 Kiritimatiellia bacterium | reverse complement strand
GGGTGCGTAGTTGCGCCAGATGCTCCTCGATTTCGGTTGCGTCATCCGATTGTGCGCTGATTCGGTCGCGCAAGCCCTGAATCTGTCGCTCATAGAGGGCAATATTGGCTTTCGCCACCTCGCGTGAGCGATGTATCGACTCGCGGACCTGCGCGTGCGCCTGTTCAACATCGTCTTGCTGCGCGCTGTAATCCGGGTGCTGTTCGGTCATTCGGGCGCCGAGACGGGTCAAGGCGCTTTTCGCCTCGTCCCATTTTGACACCGCGCGCAAGATTTCATGCAAATGCGGAGTGCTTTCGGGCAGGTTGCCGAAGTCGTCCGGAGACATGTCGGGACGTTCAAGCTGGCTCAACAGCTCGGAAGACATGAGCCGGAGTTTCTCGATACGCGTCAGTTCGTCGCTCATGCTGACGACGGATTCTTCAAGGATGCGCTTCTCGATTTCCAGTTGGTTCATGCGCTCTTCGGCGCGAAACTTAAGCAGCGCTTCCTCGGCCTGTTCGAGCATGACCGCTTGGTGCGAGGCCTGTTGCTGCAGCCAGGACACCGCCTGATCCGATTCGATCCGGTTTTCCTGAATCGAGCGCAGGACCGCGGCTTCGGCGAAGACGTTCGCCGCCAACGCCGCATATTCCGGGTTGGTGCTTTCCGCTGTGACGCTGACGAGATGGGAATCGCGTTGGCGGTTCATGCGCGCCGTCCGCAATGCGGCGTCGAGCCGTTCCGGGTCGAAGGACCGCATGTATCCGCCTTCCTCCAGGATCTGTCGGGCGATGTCCCGGGTCTCGTGTCCTTGCAGTTTGCGCAGGCGCGTGTTGAGCAACTCTTCGACGCGCCACCCGGCGAAGCCGTCTTCGATCATGGCGCCGGGTTGGGCCATGATACGTGGACGCCGGATACTCATTTCAATGGTCGCATCGGCGCGATAGGCCTCTTCGGCTTGGTGTAGATAATACGCTGCGCACGATCCGCCGAAGAGGAGGGCCAGGAAGATCAGCCACCATTTGCGTAGCACGGCCCGAAGCACCCTCGTGGGCGTCAGTCCCGAAGCGGCTCCTTCACCGCCGTATCCCATGCCGTAATAGTGGTCTCCGCCATACCCGGCGCCCGGTGGAAGATAGGGGGCGTGACCTCCGTTGGATCCCGCGCCGCCTTGCATCGCAGAACCCGATGCTTTGTCAGAAATAGCGCGGTCGTCCGCTGACGAAGCGGTATGTCTATACTCGTCTTTGGAACTCACGACAACATCCTGTATCGACTATCGGCGGACGGAGCGACCGATCCGCATGTCTTAAATTTACTGTCCGGCATAAAAAAGAGCAGGTGCAGGCGCGGGAGCAGCAACAGCCGCAGCCGCAGACTCGACGCGATCCGGGTCTTCCGGCAACGGTCGGATGGGCTCGGGACGCACCGGGAGCGGGCGTACGGACGGCATGCAACGAAGCGCCGAGCGCAATTCCGTGCGGGACAGATGCCGATCGGGCGCCGCGGCCGCGTTCTCGATCGCCTGCCGTTCCTGCGGGTGCACGCGTCCGCTGAGCATGGAATCGAGAATCGGCTGCGCGTATTCACGCGATGCAATGACCGCCGCCGCCGTGACGGTGGCTAACCGTTCCTCTCTGACGTTCGGACTTACCTCGCGCATCACGTCGGGGGAAGCCTCAAGCAAGGCATGTACGGCGCACGCCACAAGTTCGGCGATGCGTTCCTGTTTCACTTCGGGATCGAGATCCGCCATTTCGAGCTCTTCAAGTGAAAGCAAGAGAAGGTGGGCCGCTTCCGGAAGGTCGACGCCCGTCACTTCCTCCATGATCAGGCCGGGGCGGTCCACGATATGACGCACATCGATCGCCGGTGCATCGGCATGTGCCAGTCCGGCCGCACAAACGACGCACGCTGCGGTTTGAATCCATTGGTTCGGCTTCATCCTGCTGTCCTTCGATTCATGCACGTGAACGTCTGCATTTCCTACTCTCAAAGCTTAACATACGCGCGCACGGGTGCGAGCGAAATGCATAGCGAATTTATCAGCGCGTCTTCAGCCTTAGATGGCCACCCGGAGCGCCACCGTAATGCGATACTGATCGTAATCGCCGATGACATTGTCGCGCGTATCTTCGTACGAGGCGGCCGCCCGCAACGTGGCGTAGTTGTTGATCCAGTACATCAGGCCCAGCCGTGCGATGTATTGTTCCACCTCCCGCTCGATCAAGGGCGCGTCCGGATCGCGAAACGGACGCAAACCGCCGGGCACGTCGGCCCGCCGGTCCGCCTCGTCCGCCGGCGGTGGGGACGGCCGGTTGTAGTCCTCACGACGATATCCAAGGCCGACATCCCACCATAAGCGCGTGGTGATATGATGTCGCAACGTGGCAATAGCGCGCGATACAAGCCGGGCGTTGCCGGCATCGTCTTCCGCCAACTCGGTGGTGTTATCGCCGACCAGAGACAATTGCAGTTTGGGTGATATGCGCCAAGTAGCGCCCAGGGTGAAACTCAGGCCCTCCCTGTCAATGTCCCGTTCGTCCGTATGTACGGTGAAATAGCCGACGCCCGCCTCAAAGGTCAGCTTTTCGGTACGTTGATGGCGGTATCCGAGACGCAGCGCGTAATGAAAAACCGAATCCTCAAGACTGTCGTTGTCCAGCTTGGCCATGTCGCCCGCCAGCAATACGCGACTACGTTCGGTGACGTTCATGCCCACACGGCCGCCCAGTTTCTGCGATTCCTCATCAAACAAGTCATCGCGTTTGTAGTTGATTTGGCTGTAGCCATAACCGGCGTCGAGCCACAGCTTGTCGGTTGCGGGGCCGGAGACGTCGACGCCCAGCGTCCAGCGACGCTGCAATTCGCGGTCGGGACGACCCAGGCGAATCGTCGGAGATGGCTC
>SKZA01000063.1 GCA_007127595.1 Kiritimatiellia bacterium | reverse complement strand
CGGGGCGGCGGTCGGTCTCGTTCGCCGCAGCGAGGGCTTCGTCGGCTTGCGCGGCGAGTTGTTCGACGTAGGCGGAGAAGCCGGGATTGCCCCAGCGGTCGGCAAACTCATCGTACGGGGCGGGCATCGGGCCGGGGCGTTGCCACGCTTCGTTGTAGGCCCGCTCGATGGCCCAGAACCCGACCGCTTGAACGGGGTATGGCGCCTTGTACAAGCCGCGCATGAAGGCACAGTAGTCGGAACACGCTTGGAGCGGGCGGACATCGAGGGTCAAACCGCGCTCATCGGCTTTGGCTTCAAACCAAAGCAATTCATCTTTCAGCGCGCCCATGCCGCCAAGCAGGGTGTCGAGATGAGCGACCGGACAGGTCTGTACGAGCCGGGCGGCGAACCGGGTGAATTCCAGCACGAACAACCGGTCCTGAACCAGCCAGCGATTAAAAGCACGGGGATCGATGGTACCGTCGGCGCATTGATCCAGGAACGGATGCACGACGGCGCGTTCCCACGCGCCACCGTGTTGACTCATCCAATCGGTAACCGCTGTCGGCATCATCTTCCTCTCGTGGCCGCGTCCGTAAAGACGTGGACGATCAGCGCTTGTGGTTTGCCCTCCACCGCGTGTCCGCGGCGGCTACACGCGTTTGCCTTAGGCGCCGATTTGATAGCGGACGTAGCGGCGGATGGACAGCGCGTCCCCCAGCGCTTTGCCTTTGGCTTCGATCAACTGCGTCACGGTCTGGTCGGGATCCTTGACGAACGGCTGTTCCACGAGACAGATCTGCCCGAAGAACTTGTCGATCTTGCCTTCAACGATCTTGTCGATGATGTTCGCGGGCTTGCCTTCGACCTGCTTGGCAAAGATGGCTTTTTCGGAATCGATCAGGTCTTGGGGCACTTCGTCCCGCTTCAGATAAGACGGATTACTCGCGGCGATATGCAGGGTGATGTCCTTGACGAGTTCCTTGAATTCATCGCTCGCGGTGGTGGCGTCCTTTTCGCAGCCGACTTCCAACAGGATGCCGATCTTACCGCCGAGATGAATATAGCTGGCGATGGCGCCCTGGCCTTGCACGTCGTACTTGGCGTTGCGGCGCACGACGAGGTTTTCGCCGATCGCGGCAATCTGATCCGCCAACTGGTCTTTGACGGCATCCGCCAGTTCGCCGTCCGCGTAATCGCGGGCCTTGACCAAGAGGTCGGCGACGAACTGCTGAAAGCTTTCATTGCGCGCGACGAAATCGGTTTCGCAGTTCACTTCGATCATCACGCCGGACTTGCCGCCGTTGAACACGTCGGCCGCCACCAAGCCCTGATTCGCGGACCGCTCGGCCCGCTTGCCGGCGATGGCCAATCCGCTTTCGCGCAGCAGGCGCAGGGCCTTGTCCTTGTCGCCGGCCGCTTCCACGAGCGCCCGTTTACATTCCATCATGCTGACGTTGGTTGCGTCTCTCAATTCTTTTACTTGTGCTGCGGTAATTTCCGCCATGGTGCTGTCCTCTCGTTAGTGTAAGATTTGGTGTCGGGTGTCGGGTGTCGGGTGGCGCGTGTCGGGGAACGACAGGCCACACCCGATCATCCGCCGGTTTACGCCTTGTCCTTCTCCTCCGACTTCGCTTCTTTCGCTGGAGCGGGATCGTCGGCCGGGGCTTCTTCCTTCGGCGCTGCGGTCTCGGGAGCCGGGGCCTCTTCTGTCGGCGCTTCAGGGGACGCATCGACCTTGCTTTCGGCCGCGGCTTTCTTTTCGGCGGCGGCTTGGTTGTCGGACGCGGCCTTGGCCAGCTCTTCCTTCTTCGCCTTCTCCTTGAGCGCGGCTTCCTTGGCCTTCACTTCGTCCATGCGCGATTTCGCGGCGGCGCGTTCTTCGGCTTCCTTGGCCTTGCGCTCTTTCTCGCGCTCCTTCCGCTCTATTTCCGCGACTTTGGCCCGGGCCTGCGCTTCAGCCTCTTCGATGGCTTTGCGGCGCGCCTCTTCGGCGGCCACACGGGCGTATTCGTTCGACGCCTGCTGAATGGTGTCGGATACGGTCTTCACGATCAGTCGGATCGCGCGAATCGCGTCGTCGTTGCCGGGCACCGGATAATTGATCGGGTCGGGATCGCAGTTCGTGTCCACCAAGGCCACGACCGGGATGCCCAGGCGATTGGCTTCCGCCACCGCGATGGATTCGCGGTTCACGTCCACCACAAACATGGCGCCGGGCAATTTGTCCATATCGGCGATACCGCACAGGTTCCTGTACAGTTTCTGATATTCGCGCCGCAACATGGACGCTTCCTTTTTGGAGGCCAACTTATCGAGCTCGCCTTCCTTCTCCCGTCGCTCGAGTTCGCGCATGCGCTGCACGCTGCGTCGCACGGTCTGCGCGTTCGTCAACGTGCCGCCCAACCAACGGTGCGTCACATAAAACTGGTTCAAGCGCTCGGCCGCTTCTTTCAACGGCTCCTGGGCTTGTTTTTTGGTTCCGACAAAGAGCACTTTGCGGCCCGTCACAACCGTATCGTACAGAAATTTCTGCGCGATCTTGAGTTGGGCCAGGCTCTTGGCCAGATCAATGACATAGATCCCATTGCGTTCACCGAAGATGAACCGCTTCATTTTGGGATTCCAACGTTTGGTCTGATGACCGAAATGCAGACCTGCTTCGAGCAGTTCTTGTATACCGACGTCCGAACGGACTTCACCTGTTGTCGCCACTGCATACCTCCGTATGTTATATTCCCTGTCCTTATATGGAAGGAGGCGGGAAAATCCGCTTTGATCCCTCGTGGCAGAGGGATACTCGCTTCGGCCCCTTCGTCGTGAAAGAGCCATTGAGCCGCGACTATACGGCAGCCCGGGAAGGACGCAAGCGATTTTTTCGCGAGAACGCGTTTTGGGTGGCGGGTGGCGCGTG
>SKZA01000084.1 GCA_007127595.1 Kiritimatiellia bacterium | reverse complement strand
GCGCCCGCCGAGCGCGCGCCCGCGCCCACCCCCGCGCCGCGCGATACCGGGCCCTTTTCCATCTGGCGCTCAATCAATCTTGCGGGAGACTTCAACGATTGGAGTCCCACCGCCTGGCCGTTTACCCATGTGGCGGATTACACATGGGAAGGAAAGTTCTTTTTCGACGAAGTCGAGAACCCGCGCTTCAAGATTACCGCGAACGATTATGACGCAATCTGGTGGGGGCGGACCGGTCGCGTGATCCTCGACGGCCCCATGACCACGCAAACGCGGCGGCTCGGACCGGATTTCGTCGGTCGCGGCACGTGGCAGGGGTTGTATCTCTTCCGATTTCACGAGCGGGACAAGACGCTCGTGATTGAACATATCGGCGATGAGCCTTTGCCGGATGAGCCGGAGAAACCGGACGAGCCGGTCATCGAATACCGCAGGTGGACGGATGCGCAAGGATCCACGATCTCCGCCCGTATATTGGCGGTGGACGGGCATACGCTGCAACTGGAGCGAGAGGACGGACGCGTCATTCATGTGCCCGCACAGGCGTTGAGTTCGGAGGACCGCGCATATGTGCGCGAATGGTTGGCGGCACAATGAATGACGCCGACCCGCTCGACATATCGCCATGTTTGCGGGAATAGGGCTCCATGAAGGCTGCCGTGGATATCCGCGATTCGTTATATAAAGGCCAAGATTCAGGCGGTGCGCGCGGGCACGACGCTCAAGCATCTCGTTGTCAGCGCCTTGTCTCAAACGATCGTCACCCGCTCGCGGCCGCACCCCGTTTCGGCTTGCGCGGCATCAATGTGATCGGCTGATCACGGCCATTCGCCCCAGCACGGTTCCTGGAGTTGCAGCTCCCAATCGTCGAGTTCGGATCGATTGATTCCGTCGTAACGGTCGGCGACGTCCGACCACGCGTGCAGGCGGACGGTGATCTCCTCCCCGTTGCGCAGGCGGGCGGCCCGCGTCCATTCGTTGTCGATCATGCTGTGCATGTAGACCACGGCCTGTCCGTCATCGGGTAGGTCCACCAAATGCACGGAGACAATGTGATCGCGATAGGGAACGGTGCCGGGACGCGGGACGGGCGACACGTCCTGCACGATCCCGGTAACCGTCAGCGTTTGACCGGACTCGGGCACGACGAAGCGGGTTTCCGGCGGTTCGCGCAGTTCGAGCGGAATGATGCGCCAATCGCCCACGGCCAACTCGCGCGCGGCGAATTGCCAGATCACGACCTTCTTGCCGGCGAGCCGGTCGCGGCCGCGCGCAAGTTCGCGACTTAACATATCGCGCGTGGCGAAGGCGCCGCTGTCATTTCGAATGAAACGGTCGATCGGCGCGCCGAGATGATAACTCAACTGTTCGGCAAACCCGGCCGCTTCACCCCAGCCCATGGGTTCGAGGGAGTAGACATTGCTGAAACTGTCGCCCAACAGGAGTATGTCGGCGTCTTCGGATGGCCGCCAGAATTGGCCGTCATCGGTCAGGACCTGTTGGATCGTGACCGGTTCCGGCGGGAAGACGGTTTGATCGGCGGGCAGATCGAGCATGAGCGCGATATCGCCGAGGGCGGCGAGTTCGACGGGTTGACGGCGGTAGGGCGAACCGTCCCCGGTGAGCCGCGGCTCTGCGGGACGCCTCGCCCCACCTTCCAGAAGCGAAGTCAGTTCTTCCGCCACCGCCTCCATCCCCTCCGGCCGCCAGTGCGTGTCCGTGGCCAGGTATTGCACATTTCCGTTCGCCGTCTTCCGTTGCACCAACAGGTCGGACGGATCAAACACCGTTACGCCCGCCGCCTCGAGCTCTTCAATAAACCGTTCATAGGACGGGTTCTGGAGCGCTGCGTCAAACCCCGCATAGCGGGCGGAGAACTGTTCGGGGTGAACGGTCGGCTTGATGGGCGTCGGCATGACGATGAGCTGGATGCCGCGCTCGGCCAATTGATGCTGGAAATCAAGGATCGCCTTGCGCGGATCGGGTTGCGGCGCGGCGCGCCATTCCGTGCCGGCGGCGGCCCGGCGCGCAAGTTGACGTTCGTCGAGAAATCCGGGTCCGGTCAAATAATCCATGCCGGGCCGGTAGAACAGCCAGCCGTCACGTCCAATATAGGCCTGTTCGTTGCCGACGCCGAGCCGTGCAGCCATGAACGATTGGACGGTTGGCCGAATGGTTTGGCCCGCGAGGGAGGCATCCTCGAGATTGTCTTCGTATTCATTTATGCGTCGAAGAAAAATGCGATTGGCATCAATGACGCTGGAGAGACGCACTCCCCGTTCGCGGATGGGGTGAAAGATTTCGGGCATGTGCCGCCATAGATCCAGCGACTGCATCGGACGCTCCGCCGTCCATTCCGTGACATGCTGGTGCAGCGGCAGAGAGAAGATGACGACCAGGAAGATCAGCATCAAGGCCCAAGCCGGACCGCGCCGGACTTCGGTGCGCCCGACTTCCTCCCACGCCATTTGTTCGCGTGAACGTTGTTGTTCGGTAACCTTCATTTCCGTATCACGTGATTGCCTCTGCGCCCCCACGACCTTGCGTCGTGGGTACGCGAGTTTATGCTATGCCGCGCTGCGTTCGGCTGTGTCTTCCGTGGTTCACTATGCTGAACCGCAGAGGCCGCGGAGGATCCCAGAGGATGTTTTTCAAATGTGCTCAGTGTGGGCATTAGAAAATAAAATAGATGAAGGGGTTATAGGCTTGTGTGGCCAGGATCAGTACGGAAAGCAAAAACAGCGCGGCGACGACAGCGACCTTCCACCAAGGCAGTGATTTCGTCCAATCCCACGTCTGCGGCGCGCTCCAGGTAATCACGGCGGCGACGACAAACGTCATAACGTAATAGGGCTGATACAGCAGGCCGCCGAGCAACGCGGCGGATTCCGTTGGCG
>SKZA01000160.1 GCA_007127595.1 Kiritimatiellia bacterium | reverse complement strand
TGCTGACGGATCGCATTCAGCGCGCCGACCCGGGCGAGGTCGACCCGGAAGACGTCTTTCAGTTGCGCATTGTTCAGGAGCTGGGACGATTACACCAGACGCCCGGCCCCTTTTCGCTGATGCTGCTGGAGCCGGTTCTGCCGACGGACTTTGAGTTCAAACATGGGGCGGAGGCCAAAGAGCAGTGGCTGGAAGCGTTCCTTGAAAGCTTACGGGGAATCATGCGCGCCAACGACTTGGTTTCGCGCTTTGAAGAGAATCGCTTCGGTATTATGGCCCGCTTTCCGCATGATCGCGCGGAGGTCGTGGCGAAACGGCTCACGGAAGCGTTGGCGAAGACCTCCGTGCGGATTGATTCCGGGTTGGACCTGCGGTGTCCGGTCAACTTCGGCGTGGTCTCCTATCCTGAACACGGCGAGCGGGCGGCCGACCTGATGGACCAACTGCGGGGGGCGCTGGATCAAGCGCGCACGCGCATGCCCGGTTCCTACTGCATCCTGTCGGCGCCGGCACAGCCGCAGGACGCGAAGGCGGCGCAGACCAGAGAACAAAGCGATCCGCACGTATCGGCCTTGCTCGATGAGGTGACCGGCGTCCTGCGCGCCGATCGATTCGGCACGGCCATGCAGAAGTTTCTCGCCCGCCATCGCAAGGACGGCATCCCCGTATCTACCATCTATCTGTCGATCGACGACTTCGACCAGTATTTGGATCATTACGATAAGCCGACGATCGACCAACTGTTGAAAGGCTTGGCGGATATCCTGCATGAGCATACGCGCGAAACGGATGTGTTGGGGCGCATCTCGACGTTTGATCTTGCGGTCCTCATGGACTGTGCGCCGGTAGACGCCTTGTCGGTTGCGCAGCGTCTGGCGGCAGAGATCAAGAAGACGTCGTTCCGATTCGGGTCGGCCAACCTTCGGATCACCGTTAGCGCCGGCATTGCCGGCTACCCGGATCATACCGGGCAGGCCAGGGAAATGCTCTCATTTGCCGGCGCCGCCGGCAAAGCGGCGCGCGCGCGCGGTCGCAACGTGTGCATGATCTATCAGCCCAGCATGCAACCGCGCGAGGTCCGCGAACGGCCCGTGGACGTATTTTGATTCGCCTTTCCCGGGGGGCATTTCGTATAGTCAACGAAGCTTGCATGACCGCTTCTACAATCAAATTGGGTGTTAACATCGATCACGTCGCCACCATCAGGCAGGCGCGCGGCACCACGTATCCCTCGCCTCGTGAAGCGGCGCTATTGTGTGAACGCGCCGGTGCGCACGGCATCACTGTGCATTTGCGCGAAGACCGGCGCCACATCCAGGACGCGGACGTCTTCGAATTGAAGGAGGCGTTGCGCATCCCGCTAAACTTGGAGATGGCTTGCGTGCGTGAGATTATCGAAATCGCCTTGCGGGTGCGGCCGGCCGAGGTCTGCATGGTGCCCGAACGGCGCGAGGAATTGACCACCGAAGGGGGGCTGGACGTCGTTGGGCAGCGCGACGCCGTCTTCGAGGCGGTCCGCGAATTGGGTGAAGCTGGTATCGCGGTGAGCCTCTTCGTTGAGGCGGATCCTCAACAGTTGGAGGCGTGCAGGGAGTCCAGCGCGCCGTACGTGGAACTGCATACGGGGCGCTATTGCGAAACGGAAGGGGCCGAGCGAGACAGGGAATTGCAACGCTTGATCCATGGCGCCGAATACGCTCATCGCATCGGCCTCAAGGTCAACGCCGGACACGGCATTCACCTGTCCAACATCGACGGGATTCTTCGCATTCCGCATCTCGACACGCTGAACATCGGGCACAGCATTGTAGCGCGCGCGGTGCTCGTCGGGATGGAAGCCGCAGTGAAAGAGATGCTGTCCGCCATGGCGCGCTATGGGGAGGGGGGCTCATGACGGCGCGTGGCGTATTGGGCGTGGGTGTGGATCTCGTGGAAACCGAGCGTATGAAGGAATCGATCGAGCGGTGGGGCGATCGTTTTACGCGGAAAGTGTTCGCGGAGGAAGAGCGCAGCTATTGTGAGGATAAGGGCGAGCCGTGGCGACATTATGCCGGACGGTTTGCGGTCAAGGAGGCGGTCAGTAAGGCGTTCGGCACGGGCATCGGCGAACACATCGGTTGGCTGGATATTGTTGTCATGAGAGCCGCAGACAGCGGCGCGCCGTCTGTACAGTTGAGTCCGCGCGCGCGCGAATTGGCGCAACAGCGGGGCGGGGGCGACGTGCTGGTCAGCTTGTCGCATACCCATCGCTACGCCGTGGCGCAAGCCGTATTAGTGGCGGCCGATGCGGCGGAGGCGACACAGGAGCAGAGATGAAGATTGTCTCGTCGGGTCATATGCGGGAACTCGACCGCCGCACCATTGAAGAGTTCGGAACACCCGGCGACGTCTTGATGGATCGCGCCGGCGCATCCGTCGCCAGCCAAGTGCAGCGCGTCGCGGAATTGAGCGGGTTGCCCGACCCCTTCGTGCAACTGATCGCCGGGCGGGGCAATAACGGCGGGGATGTCTTTGCCGCCGCCTATCATCTGAAGAAGAGGGGCCTGTTGGTAGAAGTCTGTCTGGCCGGATCGGCGGACCAAGTGCGGGGCGATGCGCGTACGCATCTGCAGCGCATGCGGGCGGAGGAGATCGACCTGCATGAACTTGCCACGCTAGAGGATTGGAAAGACGCGAAAGAATCGTTGCCGGCCGGCGATATTATCGTGGACGGACTGCTCGGCACAGGAGCCAAAGGGCCGGCCCGCGGACCGATCGCGGGCGCCATTACCTATATCCGGCATCAGGCGCCGGACGTTATGGTGATCGCCATTGACACCCCTTCCGGACTGGATGCCGATACCGGATTGGTAGAGGGCGAGGCCGTTCAGGCCGATGTCACCGTCACCATGGGGCTGCCGAAGACCGGCCTTATTGAACCCGATGCGCTCGAGTATGTCGGAGATCTGGAAGTGGCGGATATCGGATTCCCGGACGAATACATCGAGCAGACGCCGGGCGATCCGTTGCGTGAAGTGATTGTCGAGTCGGATTTGTATCCTTTGTTCCCGCGGCGTGTGCGTCGCTCGCACAAAGGCGATTACGGGCACGTGCTCATGATCGGCGGTTCGCGACAGTATACGGGCGCTATCATGCTCGCCGCGCGCGCCGCCATGCGTAGCGGATCAGGACTGGTGACCGCCGTAGTCCCTGAAAGCCTGGTCGCTTCACTATCCGCAGCCATGCCGGAGGTGATCGTGCGCGGTGCACAGGAAACGGACGAAGGCGCCCTGGCGAGCGACCTGTGGAAGACATGGAGCGGACGCATCGAGGACTATGATGCGCTATTGATCGGCCCCGGCATGACGCGGCACGAAGAGACGCGCCGACTGGTGCAGCAGATTCTGAAGGACGCGAGCCTTCCCATCGTCATGGACGCCGACGCCATCAGTGTATGCGCCGACGATGTCGATGCGTTGACGTCCGCCACGTCGTCGCTCGTTTTAACGCCGCATCCCGGCGAGTTCGCCGCGTTGCTCGGGTTATCCGTCAAGGACGTGCAGCGAGATCGTGTGACCCATGCGCTCGACGCCGCCAAGCGTCTGAACGCCACGATGGTGTTGAAGGGGGCGCATACCGTCGTCGCGCAACCCGAGCCGCCCGTGCATATCAATGTGTGCGGCAATCCGGGCATGGCCACCGGCGGAACAGGCGACGTCTTGGCCGGTATCTTGACGTCGTTTATCGGTCAGGGGCTCGCCCCGTTTGATGCCGCGCGGTCGGCGGTCTTTCTGCATGGTCGTGCCGGTGATATGGCCGCATGGCGCAAGACGCAGGCGGGCATGATTGCGACCGACATCATTGACGAATTGCCTTTTGCCTTGCGCGCCCTCTCCATGCGTTGATGTTCTGTGGTGAAGACCCTACAAACACCGTAGGGGCGGCGCTTGCGCCGACCGCCTCACGCCGCTCCGGTTATCAACAGCAGCAGAGCCCTCAGAGGAGCCGGAAATGCGCTGAATCAGGTTTCTTTTCAACAGGCGCGAGATTGACCGGGGAAACGCCTATAGAACCTTCTGGTGGGCGCGCCGGTCTCGTAACATCCCTGTATTCAGCATGTTGCGTTAGAGGTTCTGCGCGTATGATGCGAGGGGCGCCTGGACACTGTTTCCATTATCAACAGGTTGTTGATAGGCCTGATTTCGCTTGATCTTATTGGCGGGATTACAGGCGTTTAAGAAAGGCGGCCGTCCGCTTTATCGCCTCTTTCAGGGCGTCGAACGCGGTGGCATAGGAACAGCGCACAAATCCCTCGCCGGACGGCCCGAACGCAGTGCCGGGCACACACGCGACCTTTTCCTCTTCCAACAGGCGCAACGCAAAGTCTTTGGATGAGAGGCCGGTTTCGCGCACGGAGGGAAAGGCGTAGAACGCGCCCCGCGGCTCGAAGCAAGACAAGCCCATTTCCTGAAATGAACGCAATAGATAGTTCCGCCGCTTCTGATACTCGGATTTCATGCCGGCAATATCGTTTTCCGGTTCGTCCAGCGCTTCAAGCGCCGCCTCCTGGCTAAGAATCGGCGCGCATAACATGGTGTACTGATGAATCTTCATCATGGCGTCGGTTAATTCGGGCGGCGCGCAGGCATAGCCGACGCGAAAGCCGGTCATGGCCCAGGCCTTCGAAAAACCGTGCAGAAAGATGGTGCGTTCACGCATGTTCGGGAACGAGGCCGCCGAAATGTGTTCATGATCGTAGGACAACTCGGCGTAGATTTCGTCCGTAATCAGGAGCAGGTCGTGATCGATCACGAATTCGGCAATGGCTTGCGCGTCCGCCTGTGTCAGGGCCGCTCCCGTCGGATTGTTCGGGTAGTTCAGTATCAGCGCTTTGGTTTTCGGGGTGACATGCGCTTCCAGCGCGTCGCGCGTGAGGCGGAACTCGTTTTCAATGGAGGTCGGTACGGCGACGGGCACGCCGTGCGCAAATTGAATCAGCGGGCCGTACGACACGTAACACGGCTCGTGATACATGATCTCGTCGCCGGGATTGCAAATGGCGCGAATGGCGATATCGAGCGCCTCGCTGACACCGACCGTAACGAGCACCTCGTGTTCCGGGCTGTACCGCAAGCCGAACATGCGATCCACATACGCGGCGATGGCGCGGCGCAGTTTCAGCAGGCCGAAATTGGAGGTGTAGCTGGTGACGCCGCGTTCCAGCGCGAAGATGGAGGCCTCGCGAATGTGCCAGGGCGTGTCGAAATCCGGTTCGCCGATGCCGAGACTGATGACGTCCTGCATCGTGCTGACGATCTCGAAGAAATCGCGGATTCCGGAACGGGGTACCGCGTCGAGATGCCCGGCGATGACATCACGGACTGACTTTGAGGCGTTCGTATTCATCCTGCGATTCCATGAGGACGCCGTGATGTTTGTACGTCTTGAGCATGAAGTGCGTGGCCGTGCCCTGTACGCCATCGATCGTGGCCAGCTTCTCGCTCACGAAGAAGGCCACTTGTTTGAGGTCGCGCCCGACGACGAACAAGAGGAGATCGAAATCGCCGGAGACAAGATAAATCGATTGCACTTCCGGGAACTTGCTGATGCGGGAGGCCACATGATTGAAGCCGCCTTCACGTTCGGGGTTTACCTTGACCTCGATCAGCGCCGTTACGCGATCGATATCCAGGACGTCTTCATTGACGATGGCCTGATAGCCCTTGATCACGCCGCGCTTTTCGTAGTCGGCGATGCGTTCGCGCACCTCATCCGCGGACACATTCAACATTTTCGCGATGTTTTCCGGCGATTCGAGCGCGTTGTTCTTCAGGATTTTGAGTAGTTCGTCCATGACTGCTTCTCCGAGAGAATGATGGCCGCTCATGATATACCCGCCGCACGCGACCGCAAGGAAAGAATCCGCGCTTGCGCGTGTGCCACGGGAATCCGGTACGCACATTTCTTGAACACGAGCTCGCGGAGACTCGGGCGACGGGAAAGGACCATTCAGTCCCGACAAACCATTTCCTTTTCAAGAAGAAGTGTCGCGGCTCCCTGAGGCGAAGGCCGTGCTTAAGTAGTCTTCGTGTTCGTTGCGGTCGTTGCTCAATACCCGCCGCGAACAGGCCAGACCCGGGCGGTCTGCGCCGACTTGAAGTCGACGGTGAGTTCGCCGCTCGACAATTCAACGCGCCACGCCGCCGATGTGTTGTGGGCAAAAGTGGTAGAGGTCCAATACAGAATGCCCGTGAAAACCTCGAAAGGGTGACCGCTGGGCAGTGCCGGAGAAGCGATGGAGCCATAGTCTATGAGGCTCTGAAGCTCGAGGACATTCGGCATGCGCCAATCGTTGTAGCCGGCGAAGTTCGAATTCGCTACCCCGTTGCAGAAATCCATCCCGTTCTGCCAGGTCCAAAACACCGCAGTCGAATTGCCCGCAAGGCCGTGCGGGGCCTTGACCCACATCAGATTGGTCCGCAGGTCGGTCACCGTGCCATCGCCGTGATCGATGAATCGGGGCGACGGCGGTGACACACCGCGCTGCAGGTTGCCGTCGTCGCGAGAACGAAAGCCGGAGGTTTGGCCGGTCTTCGGAACAGCCGCTTGTACAAAGGACCCTTCCACACCGAAGATTTCGGCGCCTTCACGAATATTGCCGGCCGTTAACGCCGCATCCCCGGTCACCATTCCTGATCCATCGTGATAGCCCGCCGGGATCGACTGGCTCACGGTTCCGGGAGTGATATGTGCCCCTCCGATATCGGGCATGGTTCCCGTCACTTCCTGGCCGTTGATGAATACCGTTTGCGGTGCGCGAATATCCGACGGTTGAGCGGTGCCGATTCCGACCGGGTCGGGTGAGCCGACGACCCGAAAGAAGGTGCCGACCGGCACGGTCACAGTGCTGGCGTTGGTTTGGATATTCATCAAACGGTAATAATCTTCGCTCCACTCCTCCGTGTCGGATAGATTCGGCCGGAACTCCACCCGATAGAACAGCCCCGGATTGGCGTTGGTAAACGTCAGGTAGCCGTTTTCAAAAGACAAGATATCCTGGGCCGATACTCTTGATAGAGTGACCAGCAACATCGCCACGAACAGTCCTCCAAGGTACCGCTTATTCATCCGCGTGCTCCTCCAAACATTCTATGAACCACTACACAGGTCGCGGAAGATACCCCTGTGGTGCCATCAGTGCAACCACTACCCCTCCGGAAGGCATACGTGCGTTATTTGGGCCAGGCAATTTTGTTTAACGGTTGGAGGCCGTCGCGAAGGCCGCGTGATTGCCTATGGCCCCGGCCATCGTATCGAGGCGCGAAGCGACCGGCTCGCTTTCGAGATCGTGGAATAGTTCGCGAAGGCGGAGCCGCTGGATCTTATGCCGGCGGTTTCAGCGATAGAAGCGTGGCCGTTCCCAGTCCGCTCTCTGCAATCGCAGCGCGGGACGTCCATCCGAGTGCATGAACACGCTGTAGGTGTACTGGGAGATGTTGCCGTTGTCCCAGGTAATCGTGAGCGAGTCCCCGTGGGTGTGGAACGTGCCGCTCGACATATCCCCGCCGCCTTCCGATGTCACGATGACGCCGGGATTGTGGCCGTCTACACGCGACGTGACGCCAAGATCGACCCGTCCGTCCGATTGGAACCGGTACATGCTGCGGGTGGTTGACCCCACCGACGCCCCCGGGGAGGCGGAATGTGCAGTTCGGCTGTGGTGCCACTCACCCACGACATTCATATCGAACTGGGGCGCGCCGCGCCCCAACGTGCTCCACACGGCCCGCGCCACGGGTTCCCGCCTCTCGGCACGTTCTTGCGCCGCCATATGAATCATGAACACCCCGAGTCCTTGATGGATGTTGATGTAGATGGTATGACGTAACGCGTCACCACCCGGCAACCGGCCGTCAAACCGGTACACGGCGGCCTTGCCCACGGCATTTTCCAGCGCTTCGCCGGCCCCGGCATAGGTGAACCCGCCGGGTTCATACAGACTTCTGAAATAGGCCAGCACTTGGGGATCATCGGCCGCGCGGATTCCCGCAGCTTCCTCGCCGCCCAGCACAAATGCTTCCGTCGGCTCCCCCGCGGCGTCGCGCGGAGCGTCGTCCGGCAGCAACAGCACGCCCTCGGCCGTCGTTTGGACGTCCCAACCGTCCGGATGACCGAACGAGAATCCGCTCGGGTGTTTGTATGTCGTGAAGCGGGAGACATCAAGCGGTTGCATATCCGATTCATCGATGTCGCCTTCGCCGACCGCCACCCCCGCCAGCACGGTAACCAGCAATAACATCCACTTCCTCATAAGCCACCTCCCTCTTGTATCCGAAATTCATTCCCGAATCGCCACGCATGCTAATGCCGTGCAGCCGTTCCGGGTCAAGCACTATTGCCCCCAAACCGGGAACGATGATCTTCAGCTCGTCTGTTAATATTTCCCGCAAAGCCTTGCGCCCGCACCCTTCATGATATAGAGAAGCGGCTCAGTAAATGGTTAAAACGTTTCGCTAAACAGAATTCTTACGGATTGAGGCTGGGAGCATGGAAGGAAATGAGCAGATGAAACTACCCGGAAAGGCTGAACTGGGCCTGGCTACCCTTGCGACGCCCCTGCTAATCGAAGCCGCGGTGGCCGATTTGCCGGAGCGCGAACTCCTAAGCCACGAATTTCATGATGGTCAACTGCATATGGAGGTGACCGACGGTTCGGTCATGATTTCGTTCCAGTCGGTGAACGCCGTCGAAGTGGTCTTCACTCTCGCCGACGCTGATTCCCAGCCGCCCGCCTTTGCACTTGCAGATAGACCGCGCCATGTGGATGTCGAACTGGAAGAACTGGATCACGCGCTGCATATCCGAACAGACGGCTTGTCCGTGGAAATCCAGCGAAGCCCATTCCGCCTGCGGTATCGGCATCAGGACCGCGAACTGATCGAGGAAGAGCCCGGCTTTGTCCGGGACGATGACCGCGCGGGATTCCGATTCCGCATCGGTGAGCAAGAACGTTTCTTCGGCGGCGGATCCCGGGTGTTGGGCCGGATGGACCGACGCGGTGAACGACTCGAACTCTACGCGCAAAGCGCCTACAAGTATTCGGACCATTCGAGGGTTATGTACTACTCGATGCCCGCCGTCGTCTCATCGAGAAAATACATGCTCGTTTTCGACAATGCTGCCCGCGGCGATGTGGACATCGATTCCGCGGGCGATCGCGCCCTGCAATTCGACGCGGTCGGAGGACGCTGGGCGTACGTATTGATCGCGGGCGAAACCTGGCCGGACCTGTCCGCGGCCATCGCTGACACGACGGGACGGCAACCCATGCCGCCGCGCTGGGCGCTGGGACATCTCTCCTCGCGCTTCGGCTATCAGTCGCGCGCCGAGGCCGAAGCGGTCGTTGCCGGCCATTTCGAGGACGACATCCCGCTCGACGCGATTATTTTCGATCTCTACTGGTTCGGACCCGATATGCGCGGCTACATGGGCAACCTCGACTGGGACCGCAAAGCCTTCCCCGAGCCCGAAGAGATGGTACGCCATTTCAAAAATCAGGACATCAAGACCATTCTGATCACGGAGCCGTTCATCCTCACCGCATCGACGAATTGGGAGGACGCCGTTGCTCAAGGCGCGCTGGCTACGGATGCAGAAGGGAACGCCGCGACGTTCGAAACATTCTTCGGAGAGGCGGGGCTTGTGGATATCTTTTGCCCGGCCGCGCGCGAATGGTTCTGGGAATTTTATAAACAGCAGATGAAAGCGGGTGTGGCTGGCTGGTGGGGCGATCTTGGTGAACCCGAGACGCATCCCGACGACATCCGGCATGTAATCGGCCGCGGAGAGGATGTTCATAACGCGTACGGCCACACATGGGCGCGGATGGTTTACGAGGGCTATCAGCGCGACTTCCCGCACATGCGCCCGTTCAATCTCATGCGTTCCGGATATGTCGGCACCCAACGCTACGGCATGATCCCTTGGAGCGGTGACGTGCATCGTTCATGGGGCGGGCTACGCTCGCAGGTCGAAATCTCGCTGCAAATGGGACTGCAAGGCGTGGCGTACATGCATTCCGACCTCGGCGGGTACACCGGCGGAACGCATGATCCCGAGCTGTATATTCGCTGGATGCAATATGGCGCCTTCCAGCCCATCTACCGGCCCCACGCTCATCCGAATATTCCGCCGGAACCGATCTTTTGGGATGACGACACCAAGCGCATCGTGCGCGACGCCATCCGCCTCCGTTACCAACTTCTGCCCTACAACTACACCCTCGTGTTCGAGAACGCCACTGCCGGTTTGCCGTTGATGCGACCGCTGATGTTCCTGGACGATCGCCCGGAGATGGAAGACCGCATGGACGCCTACCTGTGGGGCGATGCCCTCCTCGTCGCGCCCATCCTCGATCCCGACGTATCCGAACAACGCGTGCCGCTACCCAAGGGTTCGCATTGGTTCGATCTCTGGACCGGAAAGCGGCACGAAGGGGGTCGCACCATCACGGCGCCCGTAACGCTGGACCAGATCCCTGTCTTCGTGCGAGGCGGGGCTTTCCTTCCCACGGTCCCCGTCATTTCAAACACGAGCCATTACGACCCAAGCGAACTGCACATCGACTTCTATGCCGATCCGCTCGTTTCCGCTTCGAGCGGTCAGATGTACGACGATGACGGAACGACGCCCGGCGCTTACAAGAACGGGCAGTATGAACTGCTGCAATTCCGTTCGGAACGCACGGCAAACGGCAGACTTATCCTTCGCATCAAGGGCGAAGGTGGCGATTACCCGGGCCGCCCCGACCAGCGCAACATCCGGTTCCGCATTCACGGCCTCGATCGACAACCGCGCGCGATTCACCTCGACGGGGATGACGTCTCCGAAGTGGCCAAATGGGATGAGGCCAAAAGCCGGCTCGAACTGCCCGCTCAATGGGAGGGCCGCCCGCGTATCCTCGAAATCGATCTCTCCAGTGCCCATTAGCCCGGACAAGAAACCACGGATGACGCAGCGCGGCGTAGCCGCAACCAAATTTAAGATTTTCGATTT
>SKZA01000151.1 GCA_007127595.1 Kiritimatiellia bacterium | reverse complement strand
GGGCGTAAGCGGTGGAACCCAACGGCTGATCGGGTGTGAGTTGCGCGAAGGTGACATTATCTTCGCTGAACCAGATTCGTAGATGCGCGTCGTCACGGTAGTCAAAGGTCATGGGCGACAATTCCCACATGTTCGGCAGGGAGGTGTCGCCCAGCATCACCAAAAACAATCCGTCGGCGACCACGAGCTCGACCCCGGCGTTTGGCTCGTTTCCGTCCCAACTGCTGCCGTCATTACTCCAGTAACTTTCGTCGCCCGTTGCATTGACCAGCGCGAACTTGAAATACCCGGTCCCGTCATAATTTTCGCCGCCCGAAGTGATGATCCCTTGATAGCTCATCATGAAGGGGACGGTTTGCGCCTGCGCAAGCGGGACGCAGAACGCGAGAAGCAGGATGCAAGCGGAGAGGGTGGGGGTGGTGTGCTTCTTCATGGTGCTTCCTTTCATACTCCTTCAGGTTTTCTGTTCAATTTCGAGGACGGCGCAGCGCACCGTCCTACGGTCTTCTTCTCGTGCTCTTCATCCGTGTTCAGCCATGGTTTCCTGTTCTTTGGTTGCGGCTATGCCGCGCCATTCTCAATGTTTCCGCAAACGATAGAACCGAATGCTGTCGAGCGGGGTGACCTCCATGCGGTATTCGCCGTCTTCCCAGACCGGCGTTCCGGGATCGTCTTCCCAGCCATGTTCATCCGTGAGATCGGCACTGCGCTGGAGAACGGCGGGTTCATCGCCCGCTTCCCAGTAGATCAGCGCCACGTTAGGCGACAGGTACCGAATCTTGAGTTGTGGGCCATCCTCGCTCTGGATAACGATGGCAAACGCCCAGAACCCCGCGACGAGTTCGTAGTCGCCCCCGGTGGATCGGCCCACGTCCGGTTGGCCGATGGTTCCGCTCAATTCATAACCGCCGCCCGCGCTGGTACCGCCACCGCTGTCCATGGTGTACCAATCAATGGCGTATTGAGCGCTCAGCAGAGCCGGCAAGAGGATGACGATTCCGAGTGCAAGGAATGTTTTGATGTTCATGGTGTTCTCCTTTGAAGAGTGGAGTGATGGAGAGTTGGAGTCTTGGAGGGGGAAAAGTTCTTTTTCCCATCGCTCCATTTTTCCAGTCCTCCATTTCTCCTTCTTTCTCATTGGCTCATTCCGGTGAGGATGGATTCGAGCCGTTCCAGCCGCGCCTTGAGTTCCTGATTTTCCTCGTACAACGCTTGGATCGCCGCCAACGTCACCCCGTCGATATGCAGGCTGTTGATGGCCGTATCGGAGGAACCGGCCAGCGGGAAGGCGGCATGGAAATCCTGGGCCGTGGGGCCGATATGGCGTTGCGCGTAGCCCACATAGTTCCATTCGGTTAATGGTAGCGCCGCGACTTTTTCGAGAACGGCATGAGTGTCCACGGGCGCGAAGCCTTCTTTAAGTGCCTGGTCGCTGGTAAACGACCAGTTCCCTGCGCCGGGCGCCCATGAGACGGTCTGGTTGGCGCCTCCCGCGCCTGAGGTAAAGCGTGCGCCTCCGTTGCAACGAAAGGTGACCTGATTGTCGGCGGTGGAAACAATATCCTCACCCTCCGTCCAATCGCCCCAGACGAATGAGCCTACATGATTTGCCTTGGCGCGATAGCCGGCCGCGAAGCTATACCAGACCGCGCGATTTCCGAAGCCGCCCGGAATGGTGCCGTACACGCCATCCACCTGGTTGGAATGACCTCCGGCGATCGTGCCATAGTCGAGGAGAATAGGTCCTCCGAAGATGACGTTGTACTCACCCCCGCCGATGGTGGAGGCTCGGCTGTTTGATGTGATCTGATTGCTTAATCCCCCACCGATCACCGCGTAGTCGGACGAATGCAGGATGGTATTTCGTGCGCCGCCGCTGATCATCGCATGGCCGGCCCCTGCGGTATTGCTGTGCCCGCCGCCTACGAAGGCATGCGAAAAAGCCGCGCTATTTTGCCGCCCGCCGGCGACGGTTGAGTAGGGTCCCGCGGATTGATTCTCGTAGCCGCCTCCAATGGCGCCATGCTGACCGAGCGAGCGGTTTTCCTGGCCGCCGCCCACCATCGCATATTCGCCGCCGGCAAGGTTCGAGAAGCCGCCGGCTACCGTTGCATAAGAATTTGTCGCATAGTTGCCTACGCCGCCCCCGACTGCCGCCGTATTGCCGGAGGCAAGATTGTCGGAGCCTCCGCCGACGACGGCATATTCGCCTTCTGCTGCATTGTTCACGCCGCCGCCCACGCTTGCGTAATCGCCCTGCGCACGGTTTTCTTCGCCGCCGGAAACGGTGGCCGCATAGCCCGCGGCTCTATTGTCCTGTCCGCCGGAAATGGTGGCCGCATCATTCGTGGCTCTATTGCCACTGCCGCCGCCGATGGTAACCGCGTACGCAAAGGCCTCATTGAAGAGACCGCCGCCGATGAAGGCATAATCGGCCGTCGCGCGGTTATGCCAGCCTCCACTCACGACGGAGCGCGGACCGGAAGCTGTGTTGCTCCAGCCGCCGCCCACCATCGCGTATTCGGCGCTCGCGATGTTGTGCCAGCCTCCTGCTATGGTGGCATTCCATCCGGAAGAGGGAATCCAGTTATACAGCCCGCCGCCAATCGCTCCATAAAACGATGAATTGGTGTTCCCATAACCGCCGCCGATGGTGGCGTCCATGGCATTTGCGCTGATGGAGTTTCGGCGTCCGCCGCTGATCGTGGCGCCGTAGGCATCTTCATTAATGATATTGAGACGGCCACCGCCAATGCTGGTTTCACTCGCCCGGGTCTCGTTTCCTTCGCCGCCTGATACGACGGACGCATACCCTTCGGCTTTGTTGACTTCGCCGCCCGCTACCACCGCGTAATCGGCGGAGGCTACGTTCTCTCGACCCCCGCCGATGGTCGCATAGCGCGTGTTGGTATGGATCATGTTCTGTAACCCACCACCGATCGCGGAGTAACGTCCGTGTGGCCTGATGATATTGAGCGCACCGCCGGCCACGGTCGCGGAAAAGGCGTGGCTTTCAATCCGGTTCAATTCCCCGCCGCCCACGGCCGTGGAAAAGGCCCCGTCCTCTATGACATTCTGATAGCCGCCGCCAATCGTCGCGGCCCCGGCATCCATCCCGATCACGTTTTCGAAACCGCCGCCAACCGTGGCGTTGTCTCCGCCCACCTGCGCCCCGTAACCCATGGCAATGGCATCATCGCCGGTTGCCACAGGCGCGGAATCAAACAGCCCGCTTTCCGCATAGCCCAGCAGCGCGTAGAAAGGCATGGTGGCCCAATCAATCTTGTTGCTGGTAATGGTGCCGTCTTCGATCTTGTCGCCGGTGACGCTGTCGGGCGCGAGTTTGGCCGCGATGACCGCGCCGTTGGCAATCTGAAACGCCGTGACCGCAAGGGGTGCCAGTTGCCCCGAGCCGATGGAGTTGGGCGGAACGTGCTGCGCCTGCATGGCGTAGCCGGCTGCGGCTATTCGCTGGTCGGGCGCCAGTTGTTCAAACGTCACGTTGTCTTCGCTGAACCAGAGGCGTAGCGACAGAGGCGTATTATCCACAAAGACTGTACCGCCCAGCGCATTCATGTTCGCCAACATGGGGTCGCCGAGCAGAACGGTGAACAGCCCGTTCTCTACGGGCACCTCTACGGATGACGTTGGCTCGGCCGGCGGAAAGACACCCGTACCATCATGCGTCCACCTCACCGCGTCGGCCGTATCCACCAGCGCGAACTTGAAGTAGCCCGTCCCGTCCACGGGCGCGCCGCTGGAGGTGATCACACCCTGATAACTCATCATCGTGGGAACATCCGCCTGCGCCCCCATAACCAGGATCAGGCCGCAAGCCATCATGATGCTATAGAGTTTATTGTTCATATCTCTTGCCTTCCCTTGCTTGTTTCTGATCTTTCCGCGCGTTGTATTGCCGGTCTGGCAGACGGGAACAGGTCGCTTTACATCAAGCCGCAAGTCCGGACATGCCTCGTCCGCCAATAAGACGATAAGGGGAGCACCACGAAGGTCACAATCAGTGGAAACCCTGTCAGGATTTCCCTGACCAAGCCGCAAGGTATGGCAAGAGTGGTTGTCTGTATGCGCGTAGCCCGGCAGATGAAGATCTCGTATCCGTGAAATCCCTGATGGCCTTGGGCTTGCTTTATGAATTAGGATGTGGCCTCATCAAAGACAGGCATACAATGAATCCCAACCAGCGACGGCGTGAGGGTATCCAAGGGGGGGGCTCATTCCTTGCCCTCATGCTTTTCTTCTTTTCCTTCTCCTCGCATGCGACGGCCGAACAGACTCCGACATGGGCATGGCGTGTGGGCGATGATCCGGCCTGGGCTCACACTGATCATGATGATGCCGATTGGTTGCAGGGGGAGACGCCCGAGAGACTCCTGCTGCTGCGTTATCCATACCGTGCTTGGTATCGATTTCATTTCACCTTGCCCGAAGCTCGGCCCGAGGGTGGTTGGGGCATCGCTTTGGGCCGGATCCAGACGGCGGACGAGGTCTACCTTAACGGCGTGTTGATCGGCGGCGAGGGCAGGGTGGATAATCACTTTGTCGATGCGTTGCACAAGAAACGCGTGTACGCGTTGCCCGACGCCTGCCTGCGTCCGGGCGTCAATATCCTGGCCATCCGTGTGCAGAGCACGTTTCTGGTGGGGGGGCTCGTGAGCGAATCGATCGCGCTGGGCGACTACCGGATGTTGGAAAAGGCGGCGGAAAACGAGGCTGCGCCCCGCAAGCAGATGGAAGCCTTCTTTCTGGGTATGCTTGCCGTGGCGTTTCTCTTCTGGATTCTATTCATTATCTATCGGGTTCATCAATCCGAGTACATCTATCTTGGCGCGGTAGTTGCCCTGTTCATGGGGACGTGTACGCTCGAGAGCCTCTTATGGTACGACGCCGGCGGCGCAACACCCTTCACGCAGCGCTTGACGACATCCTTGTATCTTTTGCATCCCATTCCGCTTCTTTTGTATAGTGCGCGTTTGTTTCATGGCGTGCGACCTCCGTATCTGCATTACGCTTGGGCCGGACTCTCCATCGGGCTGAGCGTATTGTTCCTCTCTCTCGGGGGGCTGGATACCGTGCGAGCGGTCGAAGCCGTCTGGTGGCTGAGCCTGATGATAACCGGCGGGCTACTCTTGTGGCAGGCTTGGCGGTTGCGAATATGGCGACAAGCCGCCATTCCCTTGACCCTGGCGATCGGCATGACGCTTCTCCTTATACTCGCACTGAGCGATGCCCTGATTCATGCGCGCATGGCGCCCAGCCTGCCGTTTGACTTTCTCCTGTATGTCGGATTCGCCTGTCTGATTGTGTCGCTGGTCGTTGCCATGACCATTCGGGTGCGGGGAATGAATGAGCGCTTGCTCACCCTCTCCGAACAAATCCTGACGGCGCAGGAAACGGCGGCCGCACGGACGGCGGCCGCGCTTCACAATGAACTCGCGCCCGGCCTGGCTGCAGCCAAGCTGGATCTGCAACTATTCCTGCGCCGGCATCAATTACTTCCCGAGGGCGAACATCTGGTCGGACAACTCAGCGAGGCGATTGATCAGACCCGTACCTTATCGCACGAAATGCACCCTGGCGCGGTGGATCAACTCGGATTGCAAAACGCCTTACAAGCCTTGAGTGAACGTCTCGCCACGGCGCAAGGCTGGACACTGCATGTGGACCTGCCGGAAGAGGAACCGCTGGTCGGCACGCGCGCCACGTTGCTCTATCGGATGGGGCAGGAACTGCTTTACAATGCGGCGAAATATGCCCACGCAAGCGCGGTGGACGTGCAACTCGTCTCGAATAGACGTGGGATGCGGCTGACCGTTCGCGATAACGGAAAGGGTTGCGATTTGCGGAACACGCAACCCGGAATCGGTTGGACGTCCATCTGCGAACGAACTGAAGCCATGCATGGGCATTGTTACTTCTGTCTCGCCCCCGGAGGGGGCATGGAGGCCAACATATGGATACCCCATCACTGATCCGAGTGGTAATCGCCGACGATCATCGAATGTTTCTCGACGGACTGCAAAGGTTGTTGGAGGGGCAACCCGAGGTGTGTATCGTCGCGCTGGTGGAGAGCGGGGGGCTCGCGATCGAAGCGGTGGAGCAGGAGCAACCAGATATCCTGTTGCTGGATATCGACATGCCGGATATGAACGCGTTTGCCGTCGCCAATCGCCTCAAGCGACTTGGCGAGAGCGCACCGCGCATAATCTTGCTCACGATGCATAATGAACTGCCTTACATCATCGCCGCTTCCCGTCCGGATATTCACGGGTTCGTCCTCAAGGACGCGGCCTTCGATGAGCTGATCGAGGCCATCCACAAGGTGCATGGCGGAGAACGTTACATGGGCCACGGGGTGAGCGAGGGCGGCGGGAGCAAGGCGCCGCTGACCGCCCGTGAGATGGACGTGTTGCGATGCGCCGCACACGGCATGACCGCCGCGGAAACGTCGGATGACCTGAAGATCAGCGTCAAGACGGTTGAAACGCATCGCAGCCACATCCTGCGCAAACTGAAGGTCCCCAATATCACGACCGCCGTGCACCTCATGCATCAGCAGGGCATCCAGTGACCCAGCGATCAGGGCGCATCGCCTTCATAACGACTGCCCGTCTTGCCCGGCTCTGGAGCGGCCCGGCTTCGCGGGCCGGACGCGGATCCGCCTACCTGGGATCTCCGGCGGGACAAGAGCGCGTCCGCTCCACAGGAGGGGTTGCTCGGTAACAGTGATGGGCCGTTTCATCGCGCGCGTGACATGACGCGGGTGCCGGTCTATGCTGCGCATGATAGGAGTCAAGGTGACGGTGCCAAGCGGGGCAGGTGCGACGTGTGGAGTATCGACATGCGATGGATGATTTATGGGATGTGCTGTTGGCTCGGCTGGGGCGTTGCGGCGCACGGGTCGGGCCGTCCCTTTGACGTGAAACCGTGGCGCGCGTTGGAAGACCGTAACGTCTCGCGGCTTGGCCGCGCGGTCATGCGGGGAGGCACGCACGCCTGGATTCACGCCGAATCGGAGACCTTCACCTATCACGCGGCCACGCGGGAACGCTTGGAAAGCGTGGCGCGCGAGGCGGAATGGACATACGCGGAGGTGTCCGAACGTTTGGGCCTGTCGCCGGCGTCGGAACGCGGTCATTTGTTTGTCGTGGAAGACGAAGGCGACTGGACGCGGGTCATGCGCGCCGCCGGTCGCCGGGCCGACGGGGTGGCCTTGCACGTGGGGCGCGAAATCTTTATCCTGCGCGACGGGCCGGGCGGAAGAACCTTTGTGGATATTCCGCATGAGATGGTGCACTACCGACTCTGGCAGCAGTACGGCCGTGATCTTCCGCTCTGGCTGGAAGAAGGGTTGGCGGAGTATCTGGGATGGCAGGTGGCCATCAGGTATCAGCGGACGCGGCAACTGCATCTATACCGGGAACGATCGCCGGTGGAGGAGCAGACCTGGATTCCCTGGACCACACTCTTTGAGATGGAGCGGTATCCCGCCGATCCGCGCCGGACGGCGGCGTTCTATCGCCAGTCGGGCGGTCTGGTCGGCGCGATCGCAGAAAAAATCGGCGAAAAGAATCTCGGCCCGTTGGTGCAGACCATTGTGGAGAAAGGATACACGCTGAAGGATGCCTTAGCGATAGAATTTGATCTGGAAGAAAGCGTCGTTGACGACATGTTGAAGCGCGTGGAACAAGAGATGAAACAACCGGCGGAACGGTTGGCAAGATGATGGCAACGAAGAAACAAAGCGAAACGGCGACAGCCGTCTATCTGGTGGCGGGCGACGACGATTTTCTCATCGATCGCAAGGCGCGCGAGCTCGTGGACGCGTTATGTCCGAAGGAAGAACAGGCGCTCGGGTTGGAAATCATTGAAGGCGGCGTAGACGTGATCGACGAGGCCGTACAGGCGTTGGCACAATGCCTGGAAGCCGTGCAGACGGTCGGCTTCTTCGGGGGGCGGAAAGTCGTCTGGCTGCGTAACGCGACGTTCTTTTCCGACTCCGTGCTTGGTAAATCCGAGGACGTGAAGGGGCGGGTGGAAGAATTGACGAAACGGGTCAAGGCGGGCCTGCCCGAAGGACAGGCGCTCGTAATCAGCGCGTTGAAGGTGGACGGGCGTACCGCCTTCTATAAAGCCTGCAAGGCGAACGCGGAACTGAGCGAGTTTAAGACACCGGACAAGCCGGTGGAAGCCGAACAATCGGCGCGGGAACGGGTCGCCGAGATCTGGAAGAAGCTGAAGTTGACACCCGCGGGCGAAGAGGTCATCGAACAATTCTTGGGACGGGCGGGCGCCGATACGCGGCGGTTGGTGCAGGAATCGGATAAGCTCGCGGCGTATCTGGGCCCGGACCGCCGGCCCGTGACGGTGGACGACGTGCGCGCGGTGGTCTCGCCTGGTCGCGAATCAATTGCGTGGGATCTCGCTGACCAGATCGGACACCGGAATCTCGCCGCGGCGCTGAGCACCTTGCGGCAATTGCTGTTTCAGCGTGAATCGCCGATCGGTTTGATCATCGGCTTGGAACATCGTTTTCGGGAACTGGCGATTCTCAAGGAATGCATGCGCCGAAAATGGCTGCGCCTGGAGTCGTCGGGACGCTTCAGCAAGGCGGTCTGGAACCTCGACGCGGAAGGGGAGGAGACCTTGGCGGGTTTTCAGCGCAATCCGCAGAAGATGCACTGGTTCCGCGTCACCAAACTGGCTGAACAGGCCAATCAATATTCCCTGCGCGAACTGTTGCAGGCCCAGAGCTGGCTGGCCCGGACCCATGAACAAATGGTTAGCGCCTCCATGCCACAGGAACTCGCGTTGGAATTCCTCGTCATCCGCCTCGTCGGCGGCCGCGCACGCGCGTGAGCGATGCGCGCATGGATCGCGCCGAAGACGGCTGCGGGTGGTCCCGAAGCGGGACACACCCGCGCTCCTGTTGTGTCGTGCCCTGGAGCGCGGCTGTGTGCGAAGCACCAGCCGCAGGCAGCAACTGACCTCAATATCTCGCATACATCAAATTCGTTGCAAAGGCGCCGTGAGGGCACGGTGCCTCCGGCGAGTGCCCTACCTCGCTTCGCTCCTGATCATGAAAATGATCGTGTTCAGGATCATGAGGGGCAATGACAGGGCAATGCCGAATATCAGCGGGTCGCGCGCGGCCAATTTCCCCGAGGTGACGGCGTCCCGAGCATCTTCGATTATTTCAGGCGATGGATCGTGCGCAAGAAACTCCTGCCAGCCCGATTCCACCGCGTGCATGCCCATCAGGGTACCCACCGCGCCCGCGAGGATCGGGATCAGGCAGAACGCCATCACTAGACCATAAAGCCGGAACGTGTCGGGCCGAACGAAGAGAATGGCCGCCAATGTGAGAACCGCTACAATCAGCGAAATCAGCGGCATCGGGCCACGTTCGGTCAGGATGAGCATGTATGTGCTCATAGGTTGAATCACACAGTCAGAGACAAGGATCGTGTCCTCGCAATAGGAAAAGCGGTCTAATCCTCCAATAGGATTCTACTTCGAGAGCGGACTGGTTACACGCCGGAGGATCGCGGTAGTGACGGGAGCCCATTCCGACCATTCACCCGCCTTCATGCGTTCATAGTCCTGGCCATCCGGTTTATAATGAATATGCGTTGCATCGTAGCCGTCCTTCTCGATGGTAGTACGCCATTCGCCCTTCGAGCGACCTTCGGCGGTGAAGAGGCCCTGCTCATCGGTGACACCTTCGATCCAATCTCTTTGCCACATCATGAAGCTGACCTGTACGTTCGCGCCGGCTACGGGCTGACCGTCGTCGTTGACGACCTTGACGGTGCGCCGCGTGGACAGTCCGATCCTGCCGGCCATGGCAATGGGATTCTGTTCCATCGTGCGCCACTGGCTTTCCATTTGTTTAATATCCGCATGTGAAAACCACGATTCCTCCTTTCTCTCCGCGATGATCAGGCGGTCACCAATTTCTATAAGCATAGCTTCCGGCCAGGGAGTCCGTCGCAGGACCATTGGTGGGGGAGCGTCGCCCTCGGACGGCGGCCACCAACGCTGAAAAGACGCCGTCTGATCATCCTGCAAGGACCATGATCCCGGCCATGCGGACTGATATACGCCTGAGCCCTCCTCGGTGAGTGTGATCGATTCTTCATAGAGGCTTCCGGGGCCCGCGCTCCATCGCCCGACGTAATCCTGAGCGGTAGCCGTCGAGGGGTTACGGATCAGCTCAAAATTACTGCTGGGTAATCGAAGCGGCACCTGGTGCTCAGTCACGGGCCTTGTGGCGCTGAGTTCGTCTTCGCTGACTACACGGAGGATAAATGTATACTCGGGGATGTCCTCCCATGCATGAAACCGCAGAATTGTCTGCCCATCGGTTTTGTCTTCAAGACTGATGTCGGTGCTGTACGCGTGTGTCAGGGTGATCGGCCCCACGTAGTAGACGGTAGCCCGCGAGCTCTCTATGATCATGTATCCGCCCGGATACCACCAGCTGCCCTGCAGGTCGTCGAGGGAAATGTCGGCATGAGAGAGATTCACGATCAGCGCGAAAGCCAGACAGGTGACAAGTGATTTCATGAGCGATCCTGTTAAAGATAATGGTCGTCCTTGTCACATGATCGTAGCCGTCTCGGGGCGGCAGGTCACTCCTTCATTTACTTTTCTGCCCGCTTTTCAGGCACAGAAATGGCCGTGCGTGCGCTTATTGCAGGGGAAATGGTGAGCCGGGTGGGGCTCGAACCCACGACAACAGGCTTAAAAGGCCCGTGCTCTACCAACTGAGCTACCGGCCCGCTTCATCGACCTCGGGAGGAGGCCATTGCGCGCGACCGAAAGACAGTAGGGGAACCCGATTATTTTGTCAAACTTCGCAGGCGGACGTGATAGATTAAGCCTTTCACAGATCTATACGTTTTCCGGATGATCGAGCCCCGATGAAAGACCCTGTCCATCCCATGCGACTGTTGAACGCCGTCTTGCTCTTGATCGTCGCCGCCTTTCTATTGGCGTGCGTCACGGCGCCCTT
>SKZA01000137.1 GCA_007127595.1 Kiritimatiellia bacterium | reverse complement strand
ATACAAAAGGTCGACTAGGATGATCTCCACCTCAACGGTTCTGATTTTCACAGCGGCCGCAAACTTTCTTATCGGCCTCTTGGTCTATTTGAACAACCCCAAACGCGCCCAGAACGGGCAGCTTCTTCTCTTTTCCGTAAACGTGTCGGTATGGGGACTCGCGATGGCCAACGGGATTTCCGCCCAGACCCAGGCTCAAGTCGAATGGTACATTCGCATAACTTCTTATCTGGCCGCCTTGATTCCGGTGACCTTCTACATGCTCTGCCTGGCCATTGACGAACCGGGCATCCGACCCAGGACGCTCATTATCAAGGCTCGGCATTTACTCGTGCTGAGTCAGGTCATCGGTCTCCTGAGTTTTACGCCTTATTACCTGCAGGCTGCCGTCATGCCGCATGCCCCGGGCCAGATTGCGGAGGCCCGGTACGGATGGGCGTTCGGACTTTATAACATCTATTTTCTCGTCACGTTTGGCTGGATCCTCTTCCGATTCACTTCGTTGATGCGCCGATCAACCGGCGTCAAACGTCAGGAGCTGCAATATGTGGTCTTGGGGTTTTCCACCACGTTGCTAATCGCATTAACGACGCAGATATTGATCCCCTCTCTGACCGGCAGCTCCAAGACGCAACCCTTCGGTCCATTGAGCATCCTGGCCATGAACGGCATCTTCGCCTACGGCATCGCCACCGAGCGCATCATGGGCGTCGGCCATATTCTCCGACGGATAACCGCCTACCTCATTCTGATTGTTTATCTCGGTCTGATCTATACCGTCTCGTGGTACTTCTTCAGCGCGATCATTCCTACGGCGCCCGACATCTTTCCGCTTCCCCACCTGCTGGCCGCCATCATTGTGGCGTTATCGCTCGCCCCGGCGCATGGCCGTCTACAGCAGTTCGCCAATCGGCTGTTTATCAACGTGCAGAGCGTGGCAGTGGAACCCACCCTCCAGGAAGCCAACCGGATTCTGCAGTCTGTGGCGCGACTCGACTCGCTGCTGAGCCAATTCGGGGCCCTGATCGAGCGCGCCTTCGGCACGGATCGCGTGGTCCTGCTGGTGCGCAGGGGGGAAGCGTACGAACAATTCTATCCGCCGCCCGACGCGGACGGGGCCGCACCCGTGCGCGTCATGCACGATACCCCGCTTGCCGCCCTTCTGGCGGCCGAACCCGATCCGTTGGTCAATGAATTGATTACCCGACGCCGCCCTACTCCGGAGTTGTTGGAGATATCGCGTCAACTGGATGAGCTCGGCGTTTCCGCCGCCGTGGGCATTCATTACAAGGAATATCTCGACGGCATCATGCTGCTGGGCCCGCGCCTCTCCGGCCGTATTTACGGCGCCACCGAACAGGACGTGCTGCGGCTGCTCGGCAACCAACTCGGCGTGGCCATCGAGAACGCCAAACTGTACACGGAAGTGCAGGACGCCAAAATCTACAACAACATCCTGCTGGACAATCTCGACAGCGGAGTGATTGCGGCCAACCGTGAAAGGAAAATCACCGTCTTCAATCGCGAGGCCCAGCGCATCATGGAACTGGACCCGGAAACGACCGTCGGACAAGCCATCGATGTGTTGCCCCACCCCATTCGTCAGGCGCTCGACGCCACCCTCCGCCATCAACGGCCCGTGCGGGAACATGACCACAGCGTGAACGTGGATGATACGACAAGGAATATCCGGCTCAGCACGACCACGGTACACAGTTACCAAAACGACTTCATCGGGGCGCTCGCCGTCTTCCACGACACAACCCGCATGAAAGCGCTCGAGGAGCAGGTTCGACGTCATGATCGATTGGCCAGCATCGGCACCCTGTCAGCCGGCATGGCGCATGAAATCAAGAATCCGCTGGTCTCGATCAAGACCTTCACCGAACTCTTGCCCGAGCGGTACACCGACCCGGAGTTCCGGGAAAAGTTCTCGACCTTGGTCGGCGCCGAAGTCCGGCGCATCGACCGCATCGTGAATCAATTGCTGCGCTTTGCGCGGCCGGCAAAGGCCAATCTGGCCCCCAACTCCCTGCACCGCATCATTGAGGAGTGCCTCTCGATCGTGGATCAGCAACTGATCAAGAAGGATATCCGCGTCATCCGTAACCTGCATGCGCCCCATGACTGCATCGATGGCGATCCGAACCTTCTCCAACAGGTCTTTATCAACTTTTTCCTGAACGCCATCGATTCCATGGACCGTCATGGCCGCCTGACCATCCGCACGCAGGAAGGATCGTCGAGCGTCGCCGACGGAGACGTTGCCCTCCGCCAAAAGCCTCCGAAGCAATCGATTTCCGTAACCATTGCAGACACCGGCATCGGCATTCCAGAAAGCGACATTCCTCATGTGTTCGATCCCTTCTTTACGACAAAAGATGGGGGTACCGGCCTCGGCTTGGCCGTCGCACACGGCATTCTGGCGGAACATCACGCCGCTACCTATGTGCGCAGCCGCGTGGGCGAAGGCACGGTGTTCGAGATTGTATTTCCTCTGCACTATGAGAAGGTGGTGGCATGAATTTGACGGTCAACGCTCTCCTGTGCACACAGGATGATTCATTGGCGCGCGCCGTCACGGCTTACGCGGCGGCGTACGCCAAAGTCCGTCGCATGCCCGATATCTCCCGTCTTGAATCATTGGAGGAACAGTCCGGCCCCACCCTGCTGTTTATGGATATGCGCGCCCCCCGGGCCCTCGACGCCATCGCGCACCTCCGGGAAACCCGACCGGATATTCTGATCATCGCCTTGGGCGCCCCGCGCTCGGACCCCGTCCGCGAGGCGCAGGCCATCGGCGTGTACGCCACCGAATCCACGGAACTTGATCGCGAGCGCTTTCAATTACTCGTGGGACACGCGATGGACCACCTGAAACTCCAATACGAAGTGGGCCTGCTTCGGGAATCCGCTCAGCCCGCCCCGGCCACTGCCCCCAGAATGGCGCCGGAACGTTTCGGCGCGGACATGTCCCTGCACCTCTTTTCGCGGGCGCTGCGACGATTTGATGATCCTAGCGCGCTTCTCGACGGCGTGGTCGAGGGCATCGCGGGCACCGCAAAAGTGTCCCGCGCAGGCCTCTTCGCGCAGTCGCATGAATCGGGGCCCTACCGCCTGCAGGCCGGCTTGCGGTGCCTGGAGGAAACGCAACATCTTGAATACGAAGCCGATCACCCGCTGATCCGCTGGATGGAGATCCATGCGCACATGGTGGCCCGAACGACGCTGGAGCATATCCCCGCCCCCGCACATCGGCTCCTCCTGAAACAAACGCTCGGGGCGTTGGGCGCCGAGATTATCATTCCCCTCTTTACGCGCGGGCGATTGACCGGCTGGCTCTTTCTCGGTCAGCGGAGTACCGGGGTCCCGTTCTCCCACGAAGAACTTGAAGACCTGAACGTCGTAACGGAACACATCGCCACCACACTGGAGAACGCCAAACTCTATGAGGAGGTCGCGCTCCAAAAGACACTCGCGGAGACCCTCTTCCATTCCATCCCGATCGGAGTGGTCGCCGTCGGCTCGGACGGCTATGTGCGCTGGTTCAATGACGCGTCGGAACGCATGCTGAAATTGACCGCGGCGGAGGCGCTCAACCAGCCGGTCGGCGTTCTGGGCAGTCGACTGGCGGATCATCTGCATCGCACATATATCGGCGAAACCCCGCCTTCCACAACCGAGTGGAGACATCCGGTAACCCATCGCCATTTATCCGTTCAAACCCATCGCCTGCTCGACCGAAAGGAACATTGCCTGGGCGCCGTCGCGCTCATTCATGACATGACCGATGCGCGTGCGCTGCGGGAAAAACAGGAACAACTGGAACGCGCGGCATTCTGGACGGAACTGGCGGCAAGTATGTCCCATGAAATCCGAAACCCCCTCGTCGCCATCAAGACCTTCGCGCAACTATTGCCCCAACGATTCGATGACCCCGATTTCCGGGCGGAATTCAGTAAATTGGTCACGGTAGAGGTGGAACGACTCGATAGCATCATCGAGCAGATCAATAGCTTCGCTAATCCGCCAAGCTTGCAGTTCGACGATGTGAATATCCCCAAGACCATTCAAGAAGCCATCTCGGATGCAACCGCCCAACTTCCTCAAAATGGAATCCAGATAGACACCGCCATTCATCCCGAGCTGCCGCATGTGTTTGGCGACGCCAAGGCCATTCGTACCGCGGTCACGCACTTACTACTGAACGCCATGGAAGCGTTGCCGCGCAAAGCCGATTCCCGCGTAGAAATCCGCGCCGAGGAAGTGCGCAACGGCGCCAATGGCAATAGCCAAAACGGGGAAACAGAGCCCGCCGTGCTCCTGACAGTTGAGGACAATGGGCACGGGATTCCCCCGGACATCAAGGAGAAGGTCTTCTCGCCATTCTGCACCACCAAGGCCCGCGGCATGGGGCTTGGGTTGCCCATCGCCAAGCGGACGACCGTGGATCATAACGGCCTCATCAGCGTCTCCAGCGACGAAAAGGGCACGCGCATCGCTATCCAGTTACCCGTCGTCCGGCCGGGATCCGCGGACACCCGGCAGGAGAACACGCCGTGAACCAACCGCTCCGCACACCGCAACCGAACGATGTATATCACCGGCCTGACGGGGTGGAGGTCTATACCCATCATTCACAACGCGGCTTGGTCGCAGTCTGGGAACGTCGCTTTATCCGTTATGTGGAACAACTCGTTGCGGATCGATCGACGCTACGCCTGCTGGATATCGGAACCGGCCCGGGATGGATCCCCACGCGCCTCGCGAAAACCCATCCCGGATGGGAGGTTTCGGGACTGGACGCCTCCCCCCTCATGCTGGAGCGCGCCCGGCGCCACGCCGAAGAGTCCAGCGCCACGGTGCATTGGATTCAAGCGGATGGAACCGACACCGGCCTGGATCCCAACTCGTTCGATCTCGTCATCAGCCATTTCGCGTTCCATGAGCTTGACGATCCGAACGCGTCACTGGCCGAAGTGGCGCGCATCCTCAAACCCGGCGGCGTCTTCCTGCTCCATGATCTGCAACGCCCGCCCCGACTCCTTATTCCCGTTCTCTATGCCTTCCATATGCTACTCACCTTCTCGCTCGCATTTACGCGGCAGTATGTGGAGAGCCTGCGCGCGGCCTATACGCGCCAAGAATTGCAGGACGTGCTGGACGCTTCGCCGCTGGACGGAAACGTGACCGCACTCTATGGCGGATCGCAACTTCGCCTGCAAGCGACGAAGACCAGAACCTGAAGACACAACAAAACAGGAGCAAAAGCTTATTGGCTCTTTACGCCTTCTTGCGCGCCAGGAGCCGGTCCACGATGTCGTCCGGCACACGTAACGAGCCGAACCCGCGACCCATGGTCAGGTCCGGCGTCATCGCGCCGTGAAAGTCGGTGCCGCCGGTAGGCACCAATCCAAAATCGCCGGCCAGTTTCAGATATTCGCGCGTCTGATCCGCGCTATGCTGCGGATAATAGGTCTCGATCCCGGCCAATCCGACGTCCTTCAGTTCTTTTATCAGCCGTCGTAGTTCCTCTCGATTGACGTCCAATGTAAAGGGGTGCGCCAACACGGGCACCCCTCCGGCTTCCACGATGATTTCCAAGGCTTCCTCGGGCGAGACGGTACGGCGGCGTGCGTACGCCGGGCGCCCCCGGGAAAGCCAACGACTGAAGGCCTCCTTCGAGTTTCGAGCATAGCCGCGCGCAACCATGGCCTGCGCAAAATGCGGACGCCCGATGACCTGATCGCCGGCAAACGAACGGACTTCGTCCCAACTCAGGTGCATGCCCAGCTTATGAAGCTTATGCAGAATCTCCTCGTTCCGCGTCTGGCGCGCCGTACGAATCCATCGCAGTTGCGATGCGAAGAACGCATCATGGCAATTAATGCAATAGCCCAGAATATGCATCTCGCCGGGCGAATAGGACGTGCTGACCTCGACGCCCGCAAGTGCGCGAATGCCCGCTGCCTTGCCCGCCTTCAGAAAACGTTGAATGCCGTTGACGGTGTCGTGATCGGTTAGCGCCACCGCCGTCAGTTTCTGACGCAGCGCTTCCTTAATCAAATCCTCCGGCGTGAATGTGCCATCGGAGAAAATGGAATGCATGTGGAGATCGATCATGCGAAAGCATTTTCGATTTTCGATTTTCGATTTTCGAAAGAAGACATGATCTATCAGAGTCGTTCCAAAGCCTGCCGAACCGCTTCCTTTGTGATACCGAAATGCGCCCACGTTTCGAGGTGCCCGTCGGACGGGGCCACGCGCGGATCAACGATCCCGATGTGTTCGAGCGGGATCCCCTGGCCGTAAGCCGCCGTGCGCACCAATCCCGCGAAACCGCGCAAACCGATTTCCGGTGTGGCGATCAGGCCGTCCTCAATGGTCACAATCCCCTCCGGATATTTGTCAAAGAGCGAGGGCCATGTGGCATCCGGTGCGGGGAACCCGTTGACGATATACACATCCACGTTCTGCAGCTCGTCCGCCGCTTCACCGGCCAGATAGGCGGGCGCGCCGACAGCCAGCACCGCTTTCTGCGCGCCTTCATATTGCCGATAGGTCGTGACCGGTTCCCACGCGTCCGCAGGCTCCCAAAGCGGCCCGCTGCCATCCTGCTTCGCCAGGATCGGCAAGTTATCGCGCGGAATCCCGATAAGATGGCCGCCGTAATGCGCGGCCAAATCGCGCACCGCAATGAAGGCCGCGCGCGCATCGGCGGGCGCATAGAAGCGGTGCAGATACGGAAGGTAGCCCAGCGCCAACGTGATCCAATCGAGGCTCCAACCGGAAAAGTGATCGCGGCCCGTGCATGCGCCGACGTGCGACATGTGAAACGTAACGTTCAGTCCTTCGTTCACACCGTTCAGGTTCCGGTGATAGCGCCACATTTCCAGCCCTTCACGCGCGATGCCCTCGAAGAAGGCGGCGAACGTGGAAAACACATTGAGTTGCGGACGATTCCCGCACATGGCGAGCCCATTCGCCATCATGGCGGAGACCTGTTCTTCGATACTCATCTCAAATTGGTGATCCGGCTTGAGAAACGTCTTTGCTTTGCCCAGCTTGGTGGACGGGTCCAAGTCGCAGGAAACGATAAACACGCTTTCCGGATGCGTTTTCGCGATCAACGCATACCCCGGCTCCACGCCCGCGCGCGGACTGGCTGATTTCCCGACGCCCGGCAGTTCGACCGCCGACGCGTCCGTGTCGGGGACCGGCAGGTTCGGCGCCCCGACCTTCGGGCGCGCCTCGGTAACGACCACCGCACGCTCGCGTCCGCGCGCCTCTTCCAACGCCGCCTTTTGGTCGGGCGACAGCTGGAGCAGCGGATTTGCCAGGACGTCCTCCAGCGAGCGGCCTTTCATGTGACCGTCGTGGTGCCCTTCGCCCCCCGGCAGGTTGTTGACGTGGAACAGGCACTCGAACATGGGGATCAGATCCCGGTAGCTCATCAGCGAGCCCGGTATCCAGATATTCGTCGCCATGTCCACACCATGCTCCGCAGCGAAGGATTCAAGCTCTTTGGTCACGCCGTACTTTTTGCCGAATCCCGCCAGCGTCTCATCAGGATAGCCGGTCGGATAGATCAGGTTCGGGCGACCCTTTCGCGCCAACTCGTACCCTTGGCGATACGCGGCATAAAGCGATTGGGTATCCAGTAATGATGGAATCTCAATGATCTCAATACCCAGGGACGCGATGATCGGTCGCGGATCCTTGTCCATGATGGCCTTGTTCGTGCCGGACAATTGAATGCCGTTGCGATGCATGACAAACGTCATGGGTGCGCCGTGCAAATCGGCTCCATTGAACCCGTTCAGCGCCTGTCCGGATATCCAGCCGGCGTCTCCGCAATGACAGATGACCCAGGCGTCGTCTCCGTGAATCGCGCGCAAACCCAATGCCTGGCCGACGGCGGTAGGAATCATGACGCCCAGCCGCCCCCCGTTCAGTTGGGTTCCGCCGGGCAGCCAGCTCACATGACCGGCGATATCCAGACCGCGCCGGAACGTGTCGATAACCCACTGTCGTTCAAGGTAGTCCCATGCGGCCAGGACGGAATAGTGCCCCACGCTGGTGTGCGCGTGCTCGAACGTATAGGTCACTTTTACGTTGTCGGCCACCGCCATGGTCATGGCAAAAGCCGGAATCAAGTCGAGTCCACCGCCCAAATGGTCCAACTCGTTGATCGTGGCCAACGAAGCCAGCGTCTCCAGGGCAATCCGCGCCGCGTCAATCTCGACCGCCTGCAGCGTCAGGGTCTCTTGCGGGCTGAGTGAAGCCGATTCCTTGATCGACAGGCGAAAGTTGAGGGGCTTGCTTTCCACCCGCTCGCGCATATAGCGGGTCGATTGAATGAGCGCGTCGTTACGCGCCTGTTGCTCGTGCCATACGGACATCATTGGAACTCCCTGTTTGGAAATAGACCATTGCGCATGTTAGCGGTTGTTTGCAGGGTGGCAAGCCGACATTTCGAGGGCGCAATTATATAGTCAAATTGTGTCGATTTTCGTTGCGCCTCATCTGATTTTATCTCACCCTTCATACGATGCGGGGGTATAGTAACAAAAGATGAACAAACAAAAGACATGGGGGCCGGCGGGGTGGCCATGGGAGTTGGAGCTGTTGGCGTTGGTCTTTGTTCTTACGGCACTTGTCATTCCCTTCTGGCTGAACCTCCAACATACGCCCGATACCGAAGAGCTATCTCTCGTGGCGCGCGCACAGATGGAGCGGCGCGCGGAAATGGCCACATTTGAGGATCAGAAAAGCTTCTTCTGGGCCGTGGGCATTCTTGGAATCTATATCGTGCACCTGCTGATGGCCTATTCCGCCATCGACCAGATTTCGACGTCGTTCTCCCACCTCTTCTCACCGCTCATCTTTTCAATGATCACGTACATCCGGCTGCTGGGGCTGGAAGACAGGGGGGTATCGGCACAAATTGTGTCCGGCAACCCGCTGGAAATCGTATTCTGGATCGTGGGGGTGCTCGTCATCACCCTCCTCGTGGCCCGTATCCGAATGGCCCGACATATGTTACGCTTCAAGCAAATGGAATGGGATGTCGTCACGCCCAGCCGCTTTGATGGCTCATTCTTTTCAGACCTGATCTTAACATTCCGCCCCCTCGTTTATCCGCCCCGCGCTTTTCGCGCCTGCTCGGAGGGACTCCTTATTGAGGGCTGGCTCTATGTGTTACCGCTCTCCTTCAATTCAATTCAATCAGTTGAAGGGGTGAAACGGGCGAACTTCACGGCGGCGGCCCAATTCTACGCAACGTCCTCAAAAGGACTGGTCCGGATCCAACCAACCGACACGAAACAGCCGCTATACATTTCTCCGGAGGATCGCGACCAATTCATTTCCTATTGCAATCGGCGTCTCAGCCGGGGCGTGGTAACGCTCGCGCGCGATACGTCCAGAGGCGATGACGACGAATAGACCGCCCGGGGCCGGCCTTGGCCCGGAACCCGACATCCCCCGACTCGAACAGGGCGCGCTCCATATTCTGCGAACGTTGCGCGAGCAAGGGCACCGCGCGTACTTTGCGGGCGGCTGTGTGCGGGATCAATTGCTGGGAAAACCGGCCAAGGATATCGATATCGCCACTTCCGCCCGCCCGGACGAGATCACGCCCCTGTTCCCCAAAACCGTTGCCATCGGCAAAGCCTTCGGGGTCATCGGTGTCGTTCACGAGGGCATCCTGTACGAAGTCGCCACCTTCCGAAAAGAGTCGCATTATAGCGACGGACGGCGGCCCGACGAAGTCACCTTTACCGACGCACAGGAGGATGCCCGGCGCCGCGACTTCACGATTAACGCGCTGTTCTACGACCCTATCGAGGAACAGGTACTGGACTTCGTGGGCGGGCGTGAAGATCTCCAGGTAAAACAGATACGCGCGGTCGGCGACCCGGGCCAACGCTTTCAGGAAGATCATTTGCGTATGCTTCGCGCAATTCGATTTGCCGGCACACTGGATTTTACGATTGAGGCCGGGACCTGGAACGCCATTCCTGAACGCGCGCACCTGATTGCGCGCATCAGCTCCGAACGCATCCGAGACGAACTTGTCCGCATCCTCACGGAATCGGTCAAACCGGGCTTCGCCTTGCGCCGACTGCACGAAGCCGGGCTGTTAAGCGTCATATTGCCCGAAATCAACGCCATGGCCGGCGTCGAACAGCCGCCCGAGTTTCATCCGGAAGGCGACGTCTTCACGCACGTCTGCATGATGCTTGATCTGATGGAACAACCGACCATCGAGCTGGCATTGGCCGTCCTGCTCCATGACGTCGGCAAACCGCCCACCGCGCGTATCGGCCCCGGCCGCGACGGCGTGGACCGCATTCGTTTCGACGCGCACGACAAGGTCGGCGCGGTCATGGCCGAACGGATCCTGCAACGGCTCCGTTTCCCCAACAGCGTCGTGAAAAATGTCACGCATTGTGTCGGTAATCACATGCGCTTCATGCACGTGCAGGAAATGCGACGCGCAAAACTGCGCGCACTGATCGCCTCCCCCACCTATCCCACGGAACTCGAATTGCATCGGCTGGACTGCCTGGCCAGTCATGGCGGGTTGGACAATTATCAGTTTCTCAAAGAATGCGAATCGGAATTGCAGGCGGAAACTGCGTTGCCGCAAGCCTGGATTCGCGGCGAGGACCTGCTCGCGCTCGGACTGCCCGAAGGGCCCGAAATCGGGCGCTTGCTCGACGAAGCCTACACGCGCCAACTGGAAGGAGCCGCCAGGGATCGGGACGAACTGCTGGAATGGGCGCAGCAACAGATTGAGGAAGAAAAGCGCTGGAACAAAACCTGACAGACCCGCTATGCTATTGAGCTGGCAGATTAAGATGTCCGGAAGGGAAATATGGACCGAATCGCAATTGTTATTGCCGCCGTAGTCCTTGGCGGCGTCTTATTTGTCGCCTTACGCGAACCACCGCGTACGGATCGCACGCGGGTACCCGCCGTTGCGCCGGAAGACCGTTTGCCGGCCGAAAGTTTTCAGGCCCCCGCGCCGGGCGATCGCCTGCGCATT
>SKZA01000161.1 GCA_007127595.1 Kiritimatiellia bacterium | reverse complement strand
CATGCGACTGGCTTCGTTGACGACCAGTCCGGCGGCATGCGGTTTCCACGATTCGATGTCCTCGTCGTTGATGCCGTAGTTGCCGATGAGCGGGTAGGTGAGGGTGACGATTTGACCATGATAGGAAGGGTCCGTGAGGATTTCCTGGTACCCGGTCATGGAGGTATTGAAGACGAGTTCGCCATAGGCTTCGCCGGACCCGGCAAAGGCGCGTCCTTCAAAGCAAGTCCCGTCTTCGAGTGCGATCAAGGCTTTCGTCATGATTCGGCGATCCCCCGGCGAAATTTAGCCGCTATGGGCTGTAAATTGGCCCGCATTTTGGGGAAACAGCTTTCGGAGTCGAGCACTTTATGTCGAATGACGAAAAAAAGACGAATTACATGCGCTGGGAAGCCTTCCACATTAGATTTTCTGCCTCATCGCTGTTTTGTGTGGGTAGCATATCGGGCGCATTCTCGTAGGGGCTTCGCTTGCGAAGACCGGGCACAACCCACAGCACGGTCCGCGCAAGCGCGGCCCCTACGAAGAGCCCACGGGAAGGCACTAAAGCACAAAATCGGACGGGGGCGGCATCCCCGGCTTACCCACACAAAACAGCGAGGAGCCAATTGTCTTGATAAGCGGGCCGGGGGAAGGACGCCGTTTGACATGCCGTCGGGGAACCTATACCGTGTCGCCCATGATTACGGCAAAAGTCATAGGGGCAGGCGGTTACGGCGGTGTGGGTATCGTCGAACTTCTTCTCGCGCACCCGGAGGTGGAACTGAAGACGCTGGTGGCGCAGGCCGATGTGGGCATGAAGATGAGCGAGTTATACCCGCACCTGACCGGTTACTGTGAACTGCCGATTCTGCCGCCGGACGATCCGGCGGTGGCGGAACCGGCGGATGTCGTCTTCTTCGCCACGCCGGACGGCGTGGCCATGCAGGCGGCGCGGGGCGAAATTGAAAAGGGCGCCAAGGTGATCGATTACAGCGGCGATTTCCGCTTTCGGACCCCGGAAGAATATGCCGAGTACGCGCGGCGGATCGGAAAAGACCCCAACCACAAAGCGAAAGACCTGTTGGCGGAATCGGTCTATGGCCTGCCTGAACTGCATCGGCCGGAGATTAATAAGGACACGAAACTGGTCGGGAACGTCGGTTGTTTTGCCATTGGCGTGATTCTCGGCCTGGCTCCCGCGATCAAGCATCGGCTGGTGGATTTGACCAGCCTGATCTGTGACTGCAAGACGGGGGTATCGGGCGCGGGCAAGAAACCCAATCCCGGTTTCCATTATCCCGCGCGGTACGATCACATGAATGCGTATCGCCTGACCGGTCATCAGCACGTGGTGGAAGTGGAACGGGAAATGACCGCGCTCTGCGATCAGGAGGTGCGACTGACGTTTACGCCGCAAGTCGTGCCGACCTGTCGGGGCATCCTGAGTTGCATCTACGGCACGTTGGAAGCGGGCATGACACTAGACAAGGTGCTGGAGGCGTACCGGGCATTCCATCAGGACAACTATTTCGTGCGGATATTCGATCGAAACGTCGCGATCGGCACGCAACACGTGCGGGGCTCGAATTTCTGTAACCTGATCGTGGACGTCGACGAGCGGACGAACCGGTTGCGGGTCATTTCGCATATTGACAATCTGGTCAAAGGACAGGCGGGCAACGCGCTGCAGAATATGAACCTGTTGTTCGGACTGCCGGAACAAACGGGTTTGGACCGCCCGGGGCAATATCCGTAGGGCCGCCGCTTGCGGCGTGCCGTGGTCTTCGCACGCGCGGTCGCTTCAAGCGTGGGATTCTAAGGTAGTTTGACGAAGCAATATCGCAAGAAATATACCGAAGGAAGTATTGATATGGGTCGTTTGCCATCTTGGATACGTTTATCGCTGAACACGGACGCGCATTTTACGCATGTGCACGGCTCGGTGAAGAACCGCGCACTGCATACGGTCTGCGAAAGCGCCAAGTGCCCGAACCGCCACGAATGCTGGAATCGCGGCACAGCCACGCTCATGTTGATGGGCGATGTGTGTACCCGTGCGTGCGCCTTCTGCGCCATCAAGGCGGGCCGTCCCGGTGAGCTGGATGCGGACGAGCCGCGTCGTGCGGCGCAGGCGGCAAAGGACATGAACCTGAATTACGCGGTTTTGACCAGTGTGGCGCGCGACGATTTAACGGATGGTGGGGCGAGTGTCTTCGCGGCAACGATCCGCGAAATCCGGAAAGAGCTGCCCGAGGCCGGCGTGGAGGTGTTGACACCGGATTTTGAGGGCGTGCCGGAACTGATCGATATCGTGTTGGACGCGCAACCGGACGTATTCAATCACAATCTCGAAACCGTATCGCGACTGCAATCCATCATTCGCCCGCAAGCGTCGTACGGTCGGTCGCTGGCCGTGTTAAAGCATGCCGCCGAATGGCGCCCGCAGGTGGCGGTCAAGTCCGGCATTATGCTGGGCTTGGGTGAAAAGGACGATGAAGTGCTACAGGCATTGGAAGATCTTTTGTCCGTCGGGGTCGAATTATTGACGTTGGGTCAATATCTTCAGCCGACCCGCAATCATCCACCGGTACAACGCTATGTGACGCCTGACGATTTTGAAACGCTGTCCAAACGAGCCAAGGAAATGGGATTCAAGGGTGTGGCGTCGGGACCCATGGTGCGGTCCTCGTATCGGGCGGACGAACTGTTACAGGCGGCGCTCGAAGCACGCGCAGGTTCGGCCAAGGCGACGGTGTGATGGGGTCCTCCGGCACGGGAAGCCGCGCCGAACAGGGGCATGCTCGCGTGATTCCCCGAAGTTCCGTGAATAATTTAGCCACCGTTCGTTCCGACTGTCGGACGGGACGGAGCCCGTCCCTCCATGAAGAAGATTGAAGACGGATGGAGGGACGACCTCCGTGTCGTCCTG
>SKZA01000129.1 GCA_007127595.1 Kiritimatiellia bacterium | reverse complement strand
GCTCGATCAGAAAATGCACGGCCAACCCGATGAAGGTAAGGCCGGTTGCGATATACGGGATGATACGGCCATAATTCAGTACAATGGCGAACGTCGACATGTGCAAGCCGTGATCCAGATCAGCGTAGGACGCCTGATAAAAGGTGTACCCCTGGTAACGGAACGGGCGATTCATTTCGATGAGCACGTCGCGCGTCACACCTTGCAGATCCACTTCGATCAGACTCGCGAAGCTGCGCGGAATTTCCGTGTTCGGGTGAAACGTCTTTTCAAAGTTGATCAAGGACACGGTCATCGGCAAAGGATAGCGTTTCCGGCGCAGCGCAAAGGTGATTTCCTCGCCGTTATGCGCGAAGGTTGTCGGTTCCGGATCGCCGGAGAAGAGTAGCAGTCGCCGCGCGTTCCCGTCCGGCGTATGGATCGTAAAGATGCCTCCCGGCATGTTTTCCGCAGGTTCCCAGTGCGGGCGCGACGCCTCCAAGAATGTGATACCGGACGAGTTCAGCACGCGTGCCGCGACTTCCGGGTCGGTCGCCTTGAACGCGCGCGCGTGACGATGATAGTGGTCCACCGTCAACATCAGTCCGAATTCTTCGAACGGCAGCACACGGCCGGGCTCGGCGTAATCGGCGTCAATCGCCACCACGTCTCGCCAGTTGCCGTCCGTCTCGCGCCACGCCGCCACTTCCCATTTGTGGTACGAGGAAGATAAGTTCGACGCCTCCCCTTCAAGCAGCGATAGAAACGATTCCTGGCCGAACTGACGCGTAACCCAGCCGCCCGCCAACAGGAGCATGAGGCACATGTGAATCATGATGATGCCGGATTGTCGCCAGCCGTACTGGAACCGGATCACCATGTTGGCGAACAGGTTCACGAACAGGAACGAAAGGACGAGCTGCGTGCCGGGGAACGGAACGAACCCGAAAAAGAGAATGATCCAGGAATTGAAGAAGCGTTGTTGGGCCGTATAAAGCCCGTACTCCACCTGATAGAGCGTGCCGAAGACCGTGAGGATCGAGAGCAAGACCAGGCACACGACCGTCAGTTTCAGCGAAAGAAAGAAGCCGATGATTTTGTTGAGCCAATACATTCGTTCAGCGAATTGATTTACAAAGTGATACAAAGCGGTCGCGCTCGCTCGCCAGCAAGCCCTTTGAACCGGTCAAACGGACAAAGAGCGTTTCCTCACCGCGCTCGATGATTCCGACGAGCGTTGAGGTGGCCGACGCGTCATCGACAAACGGATCAAAGTCAACGAGCAGACCTGCATCGCCGCCCGCCGTTTCAAATCGTTCGAGCTCGTCCAGATACGTACCCATGGCATAGCCGGAGGGCGGCGCGATGCCGACCTGTTCCATCCAGCGTTCGATATTGGCCTGCAAACCGCCCGTATCGCCGGCCAACACAATCAACGTGCACTCCGCCTGTTCGGTATCGCCGTCGATGTGCAGCGTCGCCACTCGCATGCCGGCGCCGGGTTCTTCACGCCACTCTTCCGGCGTATCCCACTCGAATTCAGCAGATTGCACAGGCGGCGCCTGTGCGGGCAGCGGGATATCCGTCATGTGCGCGTGATGATGCGGATCACCTGTCGCAGGTGTCGCGGGTGACGCCTCAACGATGAATTCCTGATAATGCCGCTTGGGGACCTCCTGTTCCGCGCAACCGGCGAAGATCAGCAGCATGGGCAGCAAAAGTATGGACGAATAGCGCTTCATGGCGTTCAAGATGCGCCACGGTATATCAGCGCGGCGGAAAGTCAAGAAACAGACGAACAGACCGCATCGTCGACGCGGAACACGCTTGGGATCATTCCAGAGCGTTAACGTCATCCAAATCCTTGGGTCGCCCGGACGCACGTTTATTCAAAAGGAAATCAGACCGGTTGAGTATGTGCAGGGGAACGTCTCTTCCTCTCACCTTCAGTTGGAAAGACGCTCGTCCATCCCAGGCAGACGGAAAGTCCACACCGTCGATCTGATTAATGAGATCGAGACGATTGGGAGGGCGTCCAAACTGTGTTATGGCACCCGGCTCCGCCAATTCGGACGGGGTCTCAAGCACAGGGATGTCTCCGCCCCAGAAGTCCGAAAGCGCCGAGAACAAACGCTCACAGTTATCCGCTGCACGGTCATAGAAGATATCCGTATCGCCGGTGACACGAGGGTTTCCGTGAATAATCGCGGCATGTCCGCCTACCAACAGATAACGAACCGAATACGTGTCGAAAAGGGCGAATAAATCCCTCATACCCCTGAAAAGAGGTCGGGATCTATTTCGTTGGGCGCCATGATCGAAGGTCCACGTGCTTATTGCCATAAACGCGGCGTCGCAACTCGGCGGCCACAGCGGTTCGCTCCGCAACGGTCATTTCCATGCGTTGCTTCCGATCCCAAGCGCGGGCTTCCCCATGGGAACGAGCCCTATGTCCAATTCTTTCCATAAGGATACGATACCAGAATCAGAGGTTCATGGGAATACCTAGTTCAGCCCCAGAGAGTTAACTCGAACGCCGAGTGAACGGGGTGACGCCGTTCCGCTCCCGCTCCAGCAACATTTCCTTCCACGCCAGTCCGCACGAAAAACCGCCGAGACGGCCGTCGGCGGCGGTGACGCGGTGGCACGGGATGATCAGCGGCAAGGGATTCGCACCGCACGCCCGACCGACGGCACGCGCAGCGCGCGGATGGCCGATGCGCCGAGCCAACTCGCCATACGACTGCGTGCGCCCTGCGGGGATCTGCAACAAAGCCTTCCACACCTTGCGATGAAACGCGGGACCGTCCGGCATGACGATGGGCGGCACGTTAGCAGAGCGCCCCGCCAAAAGATCGCGAATGCATCGCGCGACATCTTTAACCGTCTTCCGGTCTTCGTCAGCCGACGAGGAAGAGCCGGTAATCTTGAACGG
>SKZA01000402.1 GCA_007127595.1 Kiritimatiellia bacterium | reverse complement strand
GGTATCGTGACCAGGCTCACCGCGCGACCGTGTCGCCCGCCCCAGTTGCGGGCGATATTCATGATCACGCGGGCGTTTCGCTGGTCCGCAAGAAACCGGCCATACTCATAAATCAACGCGGTAATGATCAGCAACAGCCATAATTCCGGGAGGCTTAACGCATAGAGTAAGTCCGACACGGTCCGGCTCACACCGCGCCCGGCCCACAAGCACAACGCCACCCCGCCGAGCGTCAGCGATGCGCCAAGATGTACTTTCAACCGGGTCAACGCCAGCAATGCGGCAAAAACGATCAAGATCTTGAATAATGGAGCGATATCCATGCGTACACAGTCGCTTAAACCCGCAAAAAGATGACATGATTCCTTTACGAATCCCATTCTTCTTCAAACGAGTCGTCCAGCGCTCTGACGCGGCGTACGCGGAGGGTCACGCGCTCGCGCGTTGCATGATCCACGATGTCCAGGTTCTGGACCATCCAGATGTCGTCGATCTTGCGCAGGCTCTTGACCTGCAAACGCCGCAACGGCCGGTTCCGCGCGTCATACGCGTCCGCCTGCATCAACAGGCTCGTTTCCGGATCAATCCACAGACGCACCCCCGCATAGCGCGTCACTTCATTCTCGGGCGCCGGGATGTCCACGATATAACAAAACCGACCCCGCACCCGTTCCGAGCCGACCACGCGCGCACCTGACCACCACAGGAACGACAAACTCAAATCCGCCCAGTCCAGGTTCAGGCCGTCGATGGGCCGATTCAGGTCCTCCAAGGCAACCGGTTCCGGCGGGTCGCCCTGCGCATACGTATATTCCGCGGGCGCGCCCGGCCGCCAGGCAATCTCCAGGCGTTCCGTTTCCTCACCGAACCGGTCGCGAATGACGTACAACGCCGTCGGCGGTTCCGCGCCCCAGTCGAGCTCCATTTCCACCGGATTCACGCGCACAATATTTCCGCGCCGATCGCGTGATTGCAGTTCGCCGGTGATCCGCAGCGGGATATACGGCAACGCGGCGCGCACCCGCATCATCAACTGCTCACCGTCGGGCGGCTGGGCCTGCGCCGGCGCCGCACCAGCCAAGAGCGCGATAACCAACACGAGTTTTCCAATCGTTGGAAAGAAAATTGGGGTGGTTTTCCAATCGTTGGAAAAAAATCGCGCGATTTTTCCAATCATTGGAAAATTTTGGGCCCATTTTTCCAATCGTTGGAAAGAAAAATGGGGTGGTTTTCCAATCGTTGGAAATATTGGATTTCGCCGCCATGAGGCGACCCCATCCAACGCCGCACGGCGGATACGAAGTCCGGACGTAGCCGCGCTGGTAACAGCGTGGCAAGCACATCCCATAGCGCCATCGTCCACCGCCTTACGGCGGCGGCTACGAAGAGTTGGCAGATGGCGCCCATTGGAAGCGGGAGCCACGCTGTATCGTCGAATGTTCATGTCCGGCGTCACGGGATTGAGACGTTACGCGCCGGTGCGCTATTCACTTTTTCTTTTTCACGCGCACGCCCTTGAGGCGACCGATCTTCGGGAGTTTTCCGACGATCGGCGCGGCGTAATCGATAAAGGCTTTGGTTACGTCGTTGCCCGCCTTGTTGATGAATTTGGCGGGCATATGCTGCGTTTCCTTCGCCACGTTCTTGAGCGGAACGCGCTTGAAGCTGACCGCATATTTCTTGCCGGCTTTACGCACGATGGCGATGCTGCCGCTGGTGTAACTGCCCACCGAGGCTTTGACGGCTTCGCGTCCGACAGTCCGCGCTTCCTTCGCGTCGGCCGACGACACAACGCCCGGGAACGAGCGCTGCAGATAGCCCAGCGTATCGGCGCGCACACGCGAGATGCCGAGCTTGGACCGGATCTCGCCGGCGAGCAGATCGCCGAGGGCGCCGGACCCGCTCAATTGCACGTTGCCGTGCGAATCCTTTTCCTTGATGAACAGGCTGGCGATGGGCGTCCCCTTTTTGTCGGCGATGCCTTCCGAAACGGCAACCACGCAACGTCCGCGCTTGTTGTAGACACCTTTCACGTCCTTCAGGAACTGGTTCATGCTGAACGGACGTTCGGGCAGGTAAATGAGATGCGGTCCGTCGTCCGGGTAGACCCGGGCGAGGGCGGACGCGGCGGTGAGGAATCCGGCATGGCGGCCCATGACAATATTGATCTTCACGCCGGGCAAGGCGCGGTTGTCGAGATTGTCGCCCATGAAGGCGGACGCGACGAATTTCGCGCCGGACCCGAATCCGGGCGTGTGATCGTTTTCGCGCAGATCGTTGTCGATGGTCTTGCAGATGTGATAGCAGCGGAAGTCGTATTTCGCCTTGCGCGCTTCCTCGTTGATGATGTGCGTGGTTTCGGCGGAATCGTTGCCGCCGATGTAGAAGAAGTAACGCACATCATACTTCTGGAGGACCTTGAAGATATTTGCGCAATCTGCGGGCGTCGGCTTTTTCCGAACGGAGCCGAGCGCGGACGACGGGGTGTCGGCGACGTCTTCGAGGGTCTTTACGCTTTCACGCCCGAGATCGACGAGATCCTCTTCAAGGATCCCCTTGATCCCGTGAAGCGCGCCATAGATCTTCTTGATCTGCTTGCGCTTTTTCGCCTCCAGGACCGCCCCGACAAGGCTCTGGTTGATGACCGCCGTCGGCCCGCCGCTCTGGGCAATTAGCATGTTTCCGGTCAATGTGTTTCTGGCCATGAATCGAATCTCCCGTTGTTTGGCTGCTCTTTAAATGGGTGAACGGGGAATGGTGTAACAGGTTGAGCCGATTGAGGCAAGGGTGATACTGTAACCGCTCGCTTCATCCCGGTAGTCACCCCAAGCGAAGTCGAGGGGTCTCGATCTTGCCGGCGAGGATGGAGAATTCTCGACTTCGTCCCCCGACAAGCTCGGGACTTCGCTCCTAAAG